>NZ_JBIDBC010000031.1:0-93049 GCF_043202835.1 Streptomyces sp. NPDC048142 | reverse complement strand
AGCTACCTCGCCGGACTCCATCTCCGCGCCTCCATGATCTGGATCAAGGACCTCGCGCGGACCATCCATTGATCACAACTGGATACAGGCCCTAGGACTCGACTCGCTCCTCGCCATGGAACTACGGGCCCGGATCCACGCCGAACTCGGCGTCGCCCTGCCCGTGGTCGCCCTGCTCAGCGGCACCCCGGCCGGGGAACTCGCCGCCCAGCTCCACGACGGCCTCAGCGCCCTCGCCTCGACCGACACCCCCGACGGGGCGGCGGGCACGGTCGCACTCCACCAGGACGAGCGGCAGCACCCGCTGACGCAGAATCAGAAGGCGCTCTGGTTCCTCGAGCACCTCAACCCCGACGGCTACGCGTACAACATCGGCGGGGCCGTCGAGGTGAACGCCGTCCTCGAACCGGACCTGATGTTCGAAGCAGTCCGCCGCCTCATCGCCCGCCACCCGGCGCTGCGCACCAACTTTCTCCTGGTGGACGGGCAGGCCGTGCAGCGGGTCTCCGAGGACCCGCCACCGACCTCGGCCTCTTCGACGTCCAGGGCGAGGACTGGGACACCATCCACGCGACGATCGTCCAGGAGTACCGCAAGCCCTACGACCTCGCCCACGACCCCCTGGTCCGCTTCCGCCTCTTCAAACGCGGCCCGGACCGCTGGATCATCATGAAGGCCGTCCACCACATCGTGTCGGACGCCATCTCCACGTTCACCTTCATCGAGGAACTCCTCGCCGTCCACGAAACGCTGCGGCGCGGCCAGGAACCCCAGCTCCCACCGGTCCAGGCCCGCTACCTCGACTTCCTCAACCAGCAGAACACCTTCCTGGCCGGGCCCGGGGCGGCGGGCATGCTCGACTACTGGCGCACCCATCTGCCGGCCGAGGTCCCGCTCCTGGACCTCCCCGTCGACAAACCGCGCCCGGCCGTCCAGACCCACAACGGGGCCTCCGAGTTCTTCGTCCTCGACGACGCGCTGAGCGCCCGCGTCCACGCACTGGCCCGCGCCCACGGCGTCACCCCGTTCATGGTGCTGCTGAGCGCGTACTACCTCCTGCTCCACCGCTACTCCGGGCAGGACCACATCGTCGTCGGCAGCCCGGTGACCGGCCGCACCCGGCAGGACTTCGCCTCCGTCTACGGCTACTTCGTCAACCCGCTGCCCCTGCACGCCGACCTGTCCGAGGACCCGACCGTCGCCGAACTGCTGCAACAGGTCCGCCGGACCGTGCTCGGCGGTCTCGACAACCAGGAGTACCCCTTCGTCCTCCTCGTCGAGGAGCTGGGCCTCCAGCACGACCCCAGCCGCTCCGCCGTCTTCCAGGCGATGTTCATCCTCCTCACCCACAAGGTGGCCGCCGAGCAGTACGGCTACCGCCTGGAGTACATCGAACTGCCCGAGGAGGAAGGGCAGTTCGACATAACGCTGTCGGCGTACGAGGACGAGGCCGAGGGCCGCTTCCACTGCGTGTTCAAGTACAACACCGACCTCTTCCTCCCGGAGACCATGCGCCGCATGGCCGCCCACTACACCCGCCTCCTCGACCGGATGACCCACGCCCGGGGTGAACAGCCCGCCTCCCGCCTGGAGATGCTCGGCGACCGGGAGCGGGAGCGGCTCCTCGGGGAGTGGAGCCGCCCGGCCCTGCCGCCCGCCGGACCCGAACACGACTCGCCGGAAGAGTCGTTCACCCCGGTCCAGACGCTGATCGCCCGCATCGCCGCCGAACACCCCGCCGCCGTCGCCGTGACCATGCCCTCCCCGCGGGGCGGGTCGCGCCGGATGACCTACGCGGAACTTGACCGCCGGGCGGACAGTACCGCCGCCCGGCTGCGTACCCTCGGCGTCGCAGAGGGCTCGGTGGTCGTCCTGTGCCTGGACAAGTCGCCCGAGCTGATCGTCGCCCTCCTCGCCGTGCTCAAGGCCGGAGCCGCCTATCTCCCGCTCCGGCCCGACCAGCCCGCCGACCGGCTCGCCCACCTCGTGAGGACCACCGGCGCGGGACTCGTCCTCGTCGCGGACGACGCCGGGCCGGACCAGACCGGAGCCCTGGCCGTACCCACGCTCACCCTGACCGGGCTCGACCGCGCCGAACCGCACCCCGGCGGACCGGCGGCCGGCACCGGCCCGGACTCACCCGCGTACATCATCACCACCTCCGGATCCACCGGCCGCCCCAAGGCCGTCCGGGTCAGCCACCGCAACCTCGCCTCCGCCCACGCCGCGTGGCGCCAGGAGTACCGGCTGGAGACGGACGTCCGGGTGCACCTCCAGATGGCCGAGCCGTCCTTCGACGTGTTCACCGGCGACCTGGTGCGCGCTCTGTGTTCGGGTGGCACCCTCGTCCTGGCCGACCGCGACCTCCTCTTCGACACCACCCGCCTCTACCGGACGATGCGTCAGGAGAGGGTGGACTGCGCCGAGTTCGTGCCAGCCGTCGTCCGCGGCCTGATGGACCACTGCGCACGGGAAGGACTGCGGCTGGACTTCCTGCGGCTGCTGGTGGTCGGCTCGGACGCCTGGAGCGTGGGGGAGTACCGCCGGCTGGCCGAGCTGTGCGGACCCGGCACCCGCCTCGTCAACTCCTACGGACTCACCGAGGCCACCATCGACAGCGCGTACTTCGAAGGGCCCGTCGAGGACCTGGAGCCCGGCGCGATGGTCCCGATCGGCCGCCCCCTGCCGGGCAGCACCCTCCACGTCCTGGACACCCACGGCGAACCCGTCCCGCCCGGCGTGCCCGGCGAACTCTGGATCGGCGGCGACGGCGTCGCCCTCGGTTACGCCGGGGACCCCGAGCAGACCGAGGAGCGGTTCGTCACCCGGACGCTCGGCCGAACCGCCGGCGCCCGGCCCGAACGGCTCTACCGCACCGGCGACATCGCCCGCTGGGACGCGCACGGCCGGGTCCACATGCTCGGCCGGAGCGACGGACAGGTCAAACTGCGCGGCCACCGCATCGAGATCGGCGAGATCGAGGCGCAGCTCGCCCAGTGGCCCCCGCTCGCCCGGTCCGTCGTCACCGTACGCACCGACACCGGGGGAGACGCGGCGCTCTGCGCCTACTGCGTACCGCAGCCCGGTGCGACCGTGGACGGCCGGGCCCTGCGCCGCCACCTGGCGCGCTCGCTGCCCTCCTACATGATCCCGTCCCACTTCGTCGAGCTGCCCGCTCTGCCGCTGACGGCCAACGGCAAGGTCGACACGGCCGCCCTGCCCGCACCCCCGGCCGAGGCGGGGGACCGGCCGCACGAGGAGCCCGTGACCCTGTACGAGGTCAGCGTCGCCCGGCACTGGAAGACGCTGCTCGGACGCGAACAGGTCGGCCTGGAGGACGACTTCTTCGAGCTCGGCGGCAGCTCGATCAAGCTGATCGAACTCCTCCACCACCTGCGCACCGAGTTCGGCGTCGGTGTCCCCGTCAGCAGGCTCTACCAGGTCACCACCCTGCACGGCATGGCCGCCACCGTGGAGGACGTCCTGCTCGGCACCACCGCCGACGAACTGCCCGGCCTCACCTTCAACGCCGGACAGCACCCCGCCCTCTTCTGCTTCCCGCCGGCCGGCGGCCACGGCCTCGTCTACCGGAGCCTGGCCGCCCAGCTCCCCGACCACTCCGTCACCGGCTTCAACTACCTCCCCGGCGACGACAAGATCGCCCGGTACGCCGACCTGATCGAGGACGCCCGCCCCGAGGGCCCCTACCTCCTCCTGGGCTACTCCCTCGGCGGCAACCTCGCCTTCGAGACGGCCAAGGAGCTGGAGCGGCGCGGTCGCCGGGTCGCCCACGTCGTCATCCTCGACTCCCGCCGGATCCTCGCCGCCTACGAACCGGACGCCTCGGGCATCGCCGCGTTCGAAGCCGAACTCGCCGACCACGTACGCAAGCACACCGGATCCGAGGCCGTCGCCCGCGAGACCCTCGCCCACGCCGCCGAGTACCTCGCCTTCTGCGGGCGCACCCCCAACACCGGTACGGTCGCCGCCACGGTCAGCGTGATCACCGACGAGGAGAAAGCCGCCTTCTACGCCGCCGGGGAGCAGGGCACCTGGCACGGCAGCTCCACCGGCGCCACGCCGTACTGCGCGGCTCCGGCGTCCACGCCGACATGCTCGACGCCAAACACCTGCCCCGCAACGCCGAGTTGGTGCGTTCCGTCCTGACGGGAGACGCGGCCCATGGCGGATGACGACCCCACCGACTGGACCAGCAGGGAACGCACCCCGGGCACCCCGCCCCGCGTCATCGTCGTCGGCGCGGGCGTGGCGGGCCTCTCCACCGGCTGCTACGCGCAGATGAGCGGCGCCAGGACCCGCGTCTTCGAGAAGCACGTGCTGCCCGGCGGCTGCTGCACCGCCTGGTCGCGCGACGGGTACCTCTTCGACTACTGCATCGAATGGCTCATCGGCACCGCCCCGGGCAACGACGCCCACCGGGTGTGGAGCGAACTCGGCGCGCTCGACGGCAAGACCGTGACCAACTTCGAGCTGTTCAACAAGGTCGAGGACGACAGCGGCCGGTCGGTGACGTTCTACAACGACCCCGACCGTCTGGAAGCCCACCTCCTGGCGGTCTCACCCGCCGACGCCCCGCTCATCCGGGCCTTCACCCGGGACCTGCGGCGCTTCATCGGCATCGAGCTGTACCCGTTCCTGACCGCGCCCGCGCTGCGGACCGTACGGGACCGGGTACAGACCCTGCGCACGGTGCTCCCCGCCTTCCGGCTGTTCTGGCGGACCGCCGCCACCCCGATGCACGTCTTCGCCGACCGGTTCCAGGACCCCCTGCTGCGCAAGGCCTTCCGCAACATCTTCTTCCAGGACCCGGAAGGCTTTCCGCTGCTGCCGTACCTCTTCAACATGGCAGCCGCCCACCACGGCAACGCCGGTTTCCCGCAGGGCGGTTCGCTGGGCCTGGCCCGCTCCGTCGAGGAGCGCTACCGGAGCCTGGGCGGCACGGTCACCTACCGGGCCCGCACCGAACGGATCCTGGTCGAGAACGACCGGGCGGTCGGCATCGAACTCCGCGGCGGAAAACGGTACTTCGCCGAACACGTGGTCTCCGCCTGCGACGGCCACACCACCGTCTACGGACTCCTGGGGGGCCGGTACACCGGCCCCCGGATCGACAAGCTCTACACCGACCTCCTCCACCGCCCCGGCGCCCTCTTCCCCGCCGTCGTCTCCGCCTTCGTCGGCCTGCGCGGCGACCTGGACCCCGACGAGGCGCACAGCACCACCTACCTCCTCGGCCCCAACGACGCGGCACACCTCCCCGGCGCCCTTCAGGACAGCCTCGTCGTGCAGGCACGCTCCCGCTACTCCGGCGGCTTCGCGCCGCCGGGCCACTCCGTCCTGCACTGCACCTACTTCAGCGACTACGCCCACTGGAAGGACCTGCGCACCAGGGACCGCAAGGAGTACCGCCGGCGCAAGCGTGAAGTCGCCGAATTCGTCCGCGACTTCCTGGAACGCCGCAGCCCCGGCAGCGCGGAGCGCATCGACATCGTCGAGGTCGCCACCCCCGCCACGACCCACCGCTACACCGGCAACCTCGGCGGCTCCATCCTCGCCTGGAAGGCGTTCTCCGACGCCGACGACGTCGCGGCCCGTCTGGTCGGCAAGGACCGGATGCGGCTGCCCGGACTGAGCGGCTTCTCCATGGCCGGGCAGTGGGTGGGCATGGGAGGCCTGATCCGCGCCGCCGCCACCGGCCGCTTCGCCGTCCAGTACCTCTGCCGCGAACTCGGCCTGGAGTTCCGGGCCTGGGAGAGCAAGGGCGCCGAACCCTGGCACCCCGGGAAACTGGGGCACCTGCCCCAGCTCGACCGGTGGTCCGCACGGGAGAGCGAGGGCACATGAGCGGCGACAGGAACGGTCCCGGCCCCGGCGGCACCACCCGGCCCCGGGCGAACGGACCCGGGGAGAGCGGACCCCGGAACGGACCCCAGGAGAACGGAACCAGGGCGAGCGGGCCCCGGGCGAGCGGACCCCGGGCGAGCGGACCCCGGGCGAGCGGGCCCCGGCTCGGCGGCGCCCGCCCGCCCCGCGAGACGATGATCATCATCGGGGCCGGTCTCGGTGGCCTCTCCACCGGCTGCTACGCCCAGATGAACGGCTACCGCACCCGCATCCTGGAGATGCACGAGCTGCCCGGCGGCTGCTGCACCGCCTGGGAGCGCGGCGGCTTCACCCTGGACGCCTGTGTCAGCTGGCTCCTCGGCAGCGGCCCCGGCAACGAGATGCACCAGATCTGGCTGGAGCTCGGCGCCCTGCAGGGCAAGGAGATCCGCCACTTCGACGTCTTCAACATCGTGCGCGGCACGGACGGCCGGGCCGTCCACTTCTACTCCGACCCCGACCGCCTCGAAGCCCACCTCATCGCCCTCTCGCCCGCCGACGCCCGGCTCGTACGGAAGTTCTGCGCGCAACTGCGCGGCTTCCGCAAGGCCCTCGCGGTCTACCCCTTCCTCAAGCCCGTCGGGCTGATGGGGCGTCGGGAGCGCTGGCGGATGCTCGCCTCGTTCCTGCCGTACTTCAACTCCGTACGCACCACGATCACCGTCCTGATGAGCGACTTCTCCGCGAGGTTCAAGGACCCCCTCCTGCGGGAGGCCTTCAACTTCATCCTGTACGAGAAGCACCCGGCCTTCCCCGTCCTCCCGTTCCACTTCCAGCTCGCCTCGCACGCCAACCTCTCCGCCGGTGTCCCCGAGGGCGGCTCCCTCGGGCTCGCCGAGTCGATCGAGGCCCGCTACCGTCGGCTCGGCGGCGAGGTCACGTACAACACGAAGGTCGAGTCGGTGATCGTCGAGGACGACCGGGCGGCCGGCGTCCGGCTCAGCGACGGCCGGGAACTGCGCGCCGACATCGTCGTGTCGGCCTGCGACGGCTACACCACCACCATGAAGTTCCTGGAAGGCAAATACCTCGGCGAGGACTACCGCAAGCTCTACACCGAGACCATCCACGAACCCGGCATGGTCTTCCCCGGCTACTTCACCCTCTTCCTCGGCCTCTCCCGCCCCTTCCCCGAGGGCGACCCCTGTACGACGTACCTCCTCGACGAGGCCACGGCCGCCGAACTGACCGGCATCCGCCACCCCAGCATCAACGTCCAGTTCCGCAGCCGCCATTACCCCGAACTGTCCCCGGACGGCACCACAGTCGTCTACGCCACCTACTTCTGCGACATCGCCCCCTGGCGCGCCCTGGACGAGGGCCCCGAACAGGTCACCCGCACCCGTGGCGGACAGGAGCTGCACACCCTGCCCGTACGGCACGGGCGCGGCTACTACGCGGCGAAACGCCGGGCCCGCGAGGCGCTCATCGGCTTCCTGGAACAGCGCCACCCCGGCCTGCGGGACGCGATCGTCGTCCGCGACGTCTCCAGCCCCCTCACCCAGGTCCGCTACACCGGCAACCACGACGGAACCGTGCTGGGCTGGCAGCCCTTCGTCGAGAGCGGCGAGAGGCTCGAGGAGCTGATCAAGAAGCACGGCCCGGGGCTCCCCGGGCTGCGCGACTTCTACCAGTCCGGCGTCTGGGCCACCACCGGCGGGCTCATCCGGGCCGCAGCCGCCGGACGTCACGTCATGCAGTTCGTCTGCCGCGACGACGACCGGCCCTTCACCGCCTCGCTCGACCGCACCGCGCCCCCACCGACCCACCGGGTCATCCCCGTGCCCGTCCGCCCCGCCGCACCGACGGAGAGAAAGCCATGAAGATCGCGAAATGGGTGGTCCGCGAACACGTCGAGGGCGTGCCGGACGTGGACCGCGTCTACGAGAAGGTCGTCGGAGACGTCGACGTGAACCTCGCCCCCGACGAGATGCTCCTGCGCACCCTGTACGTCTCCGTCGACCCCTACCTCCAGGGCATCGCCCTCGACACCCCCATCGGCGGGCACATGGGCGCCGACTCGATCATGGAGGTGGTGGAGGCGGGACCGCGCGCCGCCCACCGCGTCGGCGACCTCGTACAGGGCTTCGGCGGCTGGCGCACCCATGTGATCAGCACCGGCGCGGCCGAACTCTGGCAGACCGGCACCTTCCCCATGGTCTTCCCGGCGTACCGCAGGCTCGACCCCCGGTGGTACGACGACGCCCTGCCGCTGCCGACCGCCCTCAGCGTGATGGGCGGACCCGGCATGACCGCCTGGGGAACCCTGACCAAATACATGACGATCAGCCCCGGCGAGACCCTCGTCATCAGCGGGGCCTCCGGCGCGGTGGGCGCCCTCGTCGGCCAGCTCGCCGCGCTCGCCGGGGCCCGGGTGATCGGTACCACCTCGTCGCCGGAGAAGGCGGACTACCTCACCGGGCTCGGCTTCGACGCGGTGGTCGTCTACCGCCACGGGGACGGCGCGGACACCGTGCGCGAGGCGCTCGCCAGGGCCGCCCCCGACGGCATCGACCGGTACTTCGACAACCTCGGCGGCACGGTCACCGACGCGGTGTTCCCCATGCTCAACATCGGCAGCCAGGTCGCGGTGTGCTGGCAATGGGCGACCCAGGTCGGCAACGAGGACACCGGCCCCCGGCTCCTGCCCTACCTGATGTTCCCGCGCGCCACCGTCCGCGGCATCTTCTCCCTGGAGTGGTTCACCGAACGGAACTGGCAGGACCTCCACACCGAGCTGGGCGGCCGGGTCCGGCGCGGCGAGGTCGTCTGCGACCACACCCTGCACCACGGCTTCGACCGCATCCCCGCCGCCTACGGCAGCCTCTACGACGACCGGGCGGCCAACCGCGGCAAGGTGCTCGTAGAGCTCTGAGCGTGGTCTCTTCCTCCGCCCGCCCCGACGCCCCTGCCCAGGAGGCACGTTGACCACCACCGACCCCACGCCCCCCGCCCCGGAACCGATGCACCGCCTGCGCTTCGAGGAACCCGGGCCGCCCCGCCCCGCCGAGCTGCCGGGCGGTGGCCCCGCCTGGCTGGTCAGCCGGTACACCGACGTCCGTCAGGTGCTCTCCGACCCGCGGTTCGGCCGGGCACAGCTGTACGCCGCCGACGCACCGGCCCTCTCCGACGTACCCGATCTCGTGAACGACCCCGACCTGATGTTCAACCAGGACGGCCCCGGCCATCTGCGGCTGCGCCGCACCCTGCGCCGTGCCTTCACTCCGAGGGCCGTCGCCCGCTGGCGGCCGTGGATCGCCGAGATCGTGGAGGAACTCCTCGACCGGCTGGACACGCGACAGCAACCGGCCGACGTCGTAACGGAGTTCACCCTGCCACTGCCGGTTGCGGTGATCAGCCGGCTGATGGGGCTCGACGAGTCCGCATGGGGCCGGATGCGGCACTGGAGCGAACACGCCTTCTCCGACGGCACCCACGACGGCGAACAGGTCGCTTCCGTCCTCGCGGAGTTCAGCGCGTTCGGCGCCGAACTCCTCGCGGAGCGGCGCCGGACACCGGGCGAGGACCTGATCAGCGGCCTGGTCGAGGCGGCCGACGAGGAAGGGGGCGTTCCCGAGGCCCAGTTGGTCAGCCTGGTGTGCGGTCTTGTCGTCGGCGGCCACGACAGTACGATGACCATGCTCGGCAACGCGCTGCTCTACCTCCTGGGCGAACGCCGTGAGACCTGGCCCCGCCTCGGCACCGACGAGGAGGCCGCCGGACGCCTGGCGGACCGCCTCGTCCACCTCGTCCCGCTGGGCGACGACCGGGGCAGCGCCCGCCACGCGGCCGCGGACGTCGAGGTCGGCGGGGTGACGATCCCGGCCGGCGCGATCGTGCTCGCCGACTGCGGCATGGCCAACCGTGACCCCGAGGTCTTCCCGCCCGCCTCCCTCCACGACCTGTTCGCCCCGCTGGAGGCCCCCACGCTCTCCTTCGGCGCCGGCCCCCACTACTGTCTCGGCGCCTGGCTGGCCCGCACGGAACTCCAGCTCGCCCTGCACCGGCTGGCCGCCCGCTTCCCGGACCTGCGTCTGGCGGAACCCATGGACACGGTCGCCTGGCGGACCGGCACGACCTCCCGCAGCCCGCGGCGGCTCGGCGTCAGCTGGTAGGGCGGTGTACACCGTGCCGCCAACCCGCCAACCCGCCAACCCGCCAACGCCCGGCGGTCGGCCGCGGAGCCGCCGGTCCGACGCCCCACAGCCGAGCATCCGTCTCTGGGGGCCGGGGCCGGGGCCGGGGGTGCGGTGCGGAAACCCCCGTACTGGCCGGACAGGTGGGGATCAGTCCTCGCGGGAACCCTCGTACATCCCCGTGATGACCTCGGCGTACGCGCGTTCCACAACAGGTCGCTTGACCTTGAGGCTCGGCGTGAGCTCGCCGTGCTCGATGTCGAGGTCGCGCGACAGCAGCGAGAACTTCTTGACGGTCTGCCACCGTTGCAGACCGTCGTTGACCCGCTGGACGAAGCCGTCGATCAGTTCGTGGACCTCTGGCGAGGAGACCACCTCGGCATAGCTGCGGCCGCCGAGGCCGTGGGTCGCCGCCCAGGGCATGATCACGGTCTCGTCCAGGGTGATCAGGGCGCTGCAGAAGTTGCGGCCGTCGCCGATGACCAGGATGTTGCTGACGAACGGGCAGACGGACTTGAAGCGGCCTTCGATCTCGGTGGGCGCCACGTACTTGCCGCCCGAGGTCTTGAACACGTCCTTCTTGCGGTCGGTGATCCGGACGAAGCCGTCCTTGTCCATCTCGCCGATGTCGCCGGTGTGCAACCAGCCGTCGCTCTCCAGCACCTCCGCGGTCTTCTCGGGGAGGTTGTGGTAGCCGCGCATGATGCCGGGGCCCCGCAGAAGGATCTCGCCGTCCTCGGCGATGCGGACCTCGGTGCCGGGCAGCGGTGTGCCGACCGTGCCGACCCGGTTGTCGTCGGAGGGGTTGACGATGCAGCCCGCGCTGGTCTCGGTCAGACCGTAGCCTTCGAGGACGTGCAGGCCGGCACCGGAGAAGAAGTAGCCGATATCGGGGGCGAGTGCGGCACTGCCCGAAACGCTGGCGCGCAGATTGCCGCCGAAGGCCGCGCGTATCCTGCCGTACACCAGCCTGTCGGCGATGGCGTGCTGGAACGCGAGCGACAGCGGCACGCTGCGCCTTCCGGTTGCCGCCCTGCTCTCCTGCCCGGCCCTGGCGTGGTCGCGGGCGACCTTCGCCGCCCAGCGGAAGATGGCGTACTTGGCTCCGCCTTCGGCTCTCGCCCTGCCCGCGATGCCGTTGTAGACCTTCTCGAAGATCCGCGGGGCGGACGCCATCAAGGTGGGCCGCACGGCGGGCAGGTTGGTGATGATGCGGTCGACCCGGCCGTCCACCGCCATCACGTGGCCGGTCTTGATCTGACCGGAGATCAGAGCCTTGCCGAAGACGTGGGACAGCGGAAGCCACAGGAACTGCACGTCGTCGGAGCGCAGCACGCCGCAGGCCTCCTGCGCCACGGCCTGGTACGACCAGCAGTCGTGGACCAGGCGCACGCCCTTGGGCCGGCCGGTCGTGCCCGAGGTGTAGATCAGGGTGGCGAGCTGCTCCCGATCGATGGCCCGGACCGTCTTCTCGACTGCGTCCGGGTGCTCTTCGAGGTAGCGCAGGCCCCGCTTCTCCAGCTCGGCGAGAGACAGTACCTCCAGCCCTTCCACCTGCGGGATGTCCGCCTGAGGGTCGAAGAGGATCGCGTGGACCAGCTCGGGCGGACGGTGGGCGTCGGCGGCCACCTTGGCCAACTGGGCGGCGTCCTCGACGAAGATCGCCCGAGCGCCGGAGTCGGCAAGGATGTACGCCGTCTCGTCGGCATTGGTGCTGGGGTAGACGGCCGTGGTGGCGACCCCGGCGCACATCGCGCCCAGGTCGGCCAGGATCCACTCCACCCGGGTGGACGAGGAGATCGCCACCCTTTCCTCGGGCCGCAGCCCGAGGGTGAGCAGACCGGCCGAGATCGCCCTGACGCGCTCGCCGGTCTGCGCCCACGTCAGCACGCGCCACTCCTCGCTGCCGGAAGCGCCGTCGTCGGCGGGCACGGGGTAGCGATAGGCCTCCCGGTCGGGGGTGGCCTCGACTCTCGAGAGGAACAGGTGCGCCACGGAATCCGGGCGGCTTTCAAGAAGGGACTGCGCGGAACTCACATCGACCTCCGGGCCCGGTACGCCCGTCAACGACTTGTTGACCGGCAGGTAACTTACGAGCGGCGATTCAGACTAGAGGCAGGACCGCCGATGCGTAAGGGGCTGCGGCATCGTTCGAGTCCTGTGGGCAGTCCTCGTCAGAGGGTGATCACGAGTTTGCCGCGGACCTGGCCGTTCTTGCTGGTCCGGTGCGCATCGGCCGCCTTGTGCAGGGGCAGGACGTCCTGGACCTCGACATGGACGAGCCCGTTGTCGATGAGCGCGCCGATGCTGTGCAGTGCCTTGCCGTCCGGGGCGACGATCACGCGCTGACCCTGGACCCCCGGCACGCGGTACGCCTCGTCGATGGCTTCCGGCAGGGTGATGAGGGCCCCACCTGCTCGCAGCAGACGCCATGACTCCTGCTGAGTCCGGCCGCCGATGGTGTCGATGACGGCGTGGACCGGTTCGATGGCGTGCAGGCCGTCCGAGGTGCGGTCCACAGGCTCATCGACCCCGAGCCGGCGCAGGAAGTCGAGATTGCGCGGTGAGGCGGTGGCCGTGACATGTGCCCCGCGGGCCTTGGCGAGCTGTACGGCGAAGTGGCCGACCCCGCCCGCTCCGGCGTGGACCAGAACCCGCTGCCCGGGGACCACGTGTGCGGCATCGAGTGACTGCCAGGCGGTCAGGGCCGCCAGCGGAACGGCCGCGGCCTGGGCGAACGACAGGCCGACGGGCTTGGGCGCCAGCGCCGATGCGGGCAGGACGGCAAACTCCTGGTAGGCGCCGCCGTGCGGCAGGGGCAGCATGCCGTACACCTCGTCACCGACAGCTGGACCGTCCGCAGCCGACGTTGCGACGACCTCTCCCGCCACATCCCAGCCCAGCGCCAGCGGGAACGGGCGGTCCGTGCCGACCGCACCTTCACGGAACTTCCAGTCGAGGGGATTGACCCCGGCTGCCCGAACTCTCACCAGGACCTCTCCGGCCGCCGGGGTCGGTACCGGTCGCTCGGACAGTTCCAGGACGCTTTCGTCGCCGTAACGGGAAAAGACCACTGCGCGCATGACAGGTGCTCCTGAGAAGTAGGAAATGAACCGCTCAGCCAGGGCGGCGACGGTCGGGTGCGGGACGCACTGTGCCAACCGTGGACCAGGAGGAGTTTCCCGACCATTACCCCGTGAGTACCGGTCTGCGCGGGGAGGGGGGTACTGGGAGGGACAGGCTCGGCGGATTCCCGGGAGGGCATAATGGTGCGGCCGACCTCGACAGGAGTCACTCGACAGGAGACAGCGGCATCGGACGATCCGGAGGGGAGGGGGGGCTGTGAACGAAGCGCGTGAGCTCGGCAGGTTCCTTCACTCCCGGCGGTCACACCTGACGCCCCAGGTCGCGGGTGTCCCTGTCCTCGGCAGACGCCGCGTGCCGGGCCTCCGCCGTGAAGAAGTCGCGGAGCTCGCGGGAGTGAGCATCGTCTACTACACACGCCTGGAACAGGGCCGCGCCACCAACCCCTCGGACGCCGTGCTGAACGCCCTGGCCCGTGTGCTCCGCCTGGACGCGGCCGAGTCCGCTCATCTGTACGATCTGGCCCGCCCGCGGCAGCTCCGGGCGGCTGAGCCATCGAGCGCCCAGGCGCAGCGCGTACGTCCGGATCTCCGTCGGCTGCTGGACGCCGTGGGCGCCGTGCCCGCGTACGTCCTCGGCCCGAGCATGGACGTGATCGCCGCCAATGACCTCGCTCGGGCGCTCTTCCTCGACGATGCCGGTGACCCGGCGAGCACCCTCAACATCGTCCGTCACGTCTTCCTCGATGCCACGGCCCGCAGCCTGTACCCGCACTGGGACCAGGTGGCCCGCCAGACCGTCGGGTTCCTGCGCTTTTCAGCCGCGCGGCACGCCGGCGACTCCCGTGTGGGACGCCTCGTCGCGGAACTCGGCGAGCTCAGCCCGGAATTCCGGAACATGTGGGCGGCACAGGAGGTCCGGGAGAAGACACACGGCACCAAGACCTTCCGCCACCCCGTGGTCGGCTCCTTCGACCTCGCCTACGAAGCCCTCACTCTGCCGGGCGACGACGGACAGTCCCTCATCATCTTCACCGCTCCGAGCGACACCTCGGAGACCGCGCTGAAGCTGCTGGGCAGTTGGGCAGTGGGATCCGGGACCCGCGGAAGCTGACCGGACATACGCATCGTTGTAAGCTCCGAACACCGCCCTTGACCTGCAGACAGCAGGCAGGGAGCAGACATTTCGGGAGCTTCTCCATGTTTCGGACCATATTCAAGTCCAAGATCTGACTGTTTGGCGTCGCCGCAGGTCAGGGGCATCATGTGTCCCCTTCAGGTCAGCACACGGTCAGCCTGCGTCCCGGACGTGTCCGGCTTGCTGACCTGCGACCTGCCGTGCGGCGCCTGAGCATGATTCTTGGGCCGGAACGGATGGTGCGCGACACTGGCCTGACAGCTCGCCCCGAGGCACGGGGTCCCTCTTCAAGGACTGCGGCTGCGCCAAGCCCACGCGCTGCTCGCACTCCTACTCGATACGTTTCCGGGACGCGCTCGGCAAGCAGCGCGAGGAGTCCGGATACCTTACGCAGGACGATGCGATCGAGCGCCTGACGCAGCTCTATGCGGAGAAGAAGACCACAGCGCCGACCGTGGCGGCGGCCCGCCGTGAACCGGGTCAGTTGACGGTCGAGGAGTACGCGAAGCAGTGGCGGCCCTGGCAGCGCAGGATGACGGACCACTCCACCGGCTGGCACGTCGACAGCTCGATCAACGTGCACATCGTCCCGCGCCTGGGATCGCGGAAGCTGAACTCGGTCACACCGATGGTGATGGAGCGCTTCTTGGACGAGATGGAGTACGACGTGCAGGAGCTGCTTGTCGTCGGCGAGGACCTGGCGCTGAAGATCGTCATGATGGCGGGATGCGGCCTGCGCAACGGGGAGGCGCGGGCGGTGAACGTCCACCACGTCGTGGCGTAGGACGTCTACCGGGAGCGGGAGCGGATCCATTCGAGCACGCTGAGGCCGGCGGAGCTGAAGCACCGCAAAGTGGGGGAGTTCCGGGAGGTGCCGCTGCCGCGCTGATCCACCAGGGATGCCGGGACAGCTCTTGCTTTCACTTCCGAAGCCTCTCGCGGAGACCACCCGCGAGCTCGCAACCAGCGTGCCGCAAGCGGGAGTTCCCGGGCAGAGATCCGGCCCTTCATACTTACCGGCCGGCAAGTCAATTCCTTGACAGGGTGCTGCGCCGCGCCCTAGCCTTCCATAGTCACTGACCTGCCGGTAAGTAAATCCCCGGCGGGTCGCGTTCGGACACAGGAGACGAAGCCATGCCACAGGATGAGGCGCCGCCCGCGTTAGCCGTGCCGAAACGGCAGCTCTACGCCGTCATTGCGGCAGCCCTTCTGGCCATGCTGCTGGGCGCTCTGGACGGCATGATCGTCGGTACCGCGATGCCGCAGATCGTGGGCGAACTCGGGGGATTCGACCGGCTGTCCTGGGTGGTCACGGTCTACCTGCTGGCCATCGCCGTTACCACGCCCGTCTGGGGCAAGCTCGGCGACAT
Source organism: Streptomyces sp. NPDC048142 (assembly GCF_043202835.1). Classification (NCBI taxonomy): domain Bacteria; kingdom Bacillati; phylum Actinomycetota; class Actinomycetes; order Kitasatosporales; family Streptomycetaceae; genus Streptomyces; species Streptomyces sp. NPDC048142. Next base: position 77,418 of record NZ_JBIDBC010000031.1, on the reverse strand, counting down.
GTACGGTCGCAAGGGCGCCTTCGCGATCTCGATCGTGGTGTTCGTCCTCGGTTCCGTGCTGTCCGGCGTGGCCCAGGACATGACCCAGCTCATCGTTTTCCGTGCCCTCCAAGGGCTGGGCGCGGGCGGACTGATGGTCGGCGCGCTGGCGCTGATCGGTACGCTCATCCCGCCCCGTGAGCAGGGCAAGTACCAGGGCGTCATGTCTGCGGTCATGGGACTCGCGATGGTGAGCGGGCCGCTGGTCGGGGGTGTGATCACCGACCAGCTCGGCTGGCGCTGGTGCTTCTACGTCAATGTGCCGGTCGGTGCGCTCGCTCTGCTGCTGATCTCGGGGCTGCGCCTCCCCCGGACGCCGAGGTCCGGAGCGCGGGTGGACTACGCGGGTGTGCTGCTGCTGGCCGTGGCCGTCTCCGCGCTGGTCCTGGTGACGACCTGGGGCGGCAGGGAACTCGCCTGGACCTCACCGGTGTTGCTGACCGTGGCGGCGTGCGGGACCGCCGCCTTCCTGGCGCTCCTCGTGGTGGAACGGCGGGCGGAGGAGGCGGTGCTGCCCCTCGCGCTGTTCAGGACGGCCAACTTCTCCCTCATCACCCTTGTCGGGCTGCTCCTGGGCGCGGTGCTGACCAGCGCCGTCACCTTCCTGCCGATCCTGGGACAGTCGTCGCAGGGCTCGTCGGCAACCGGCAGCGGACTGCTGCTCCTGCCGATGTTCGGGGCCATGGTCCTCGTCGGTCTGTTCGCCGGACGTTTCATCACCGCGACCGGCAAGTACAAGATCGTCGTACTGCTGGGCGGATTCTTCCTGGTGGCGGGTTCGTTCCTGCTGGCCCCGGTCGACCGCGACACCAGTCCCTACTTCTCCGGGGCCTGCATGGCGGCGCTCGGCATCGGAATGGGCCTGCTGACCCAGACGACGATCCTGATCTCACTGCAGAGCGCGCCGGTCGAGGATCTGGGCGCGGCTTCCGGTGCCGCGACACTCGCCCGGACCCTCGGCGGCTCCATCGGCGTCGCCGTCAGCGGTGCGCTCTTCGCCGGGGCGGTGGCGCGGGTACCGGCCCCGGACAGCGCCGCGCCGTCTTCCGAGGGGGCAGCCACCCTCGATCCCGCCGCGCTCGCGCAACTTCCCGCGGCCGTGCGGGAGTCGTATCAGAGTGCGGTGGCGCAGGGCGCCTCCCACGTCTTCGTCTTCACCGGAGTGCTCGCCGCCGTCGCATTGGTGGCCGCGTTCTTCCTGCGGGAGGTGCCGCTGCGCTCCGCGGCTCCCCCGCAGCAGGACGAGTGCGGGCCCGGCGCCGGAACGGAAGCCGGCGAGGCATCCCCGCAGGACTCCGGTGAGGGCGCGAACACCGGGGCCGGCCACACCGGTCCCGTCGAGAGCAGGAATGGGAAGAGGAACCCCACATGACAGACACCCCTTTGCGCCTGGTCGTTCTCATCGGCAGCCACCGGGAGGGCAGATTCGCTCCGACGGTGGCCCGCTGGCTCCTCGCGGAGTTGGAGCAGCACGCTGGCTTCGACGTGGAGGTCGTCGACGCAGCGGAGGCGGGACTCAACGCGGAGGGCCCGTCGCCGACGGCCTCGCTCCCGATACTCGAAGCGGTCGGGGCTCTCACCGCGCGGATGGACGCCGCCGACGCGTTCGTCGTCGTGACGCCCGAGTACAACCACAGCTATCCCGCCTCCCTGAAGAGCCTGATCGACTGGCACCGCACCCAGTGGCAGGCCAAGCCCATCGGCTTCGTCTCGTACGGCGGCATGAGCGGGGGCCTGCGCGCGGTGGAGCATCTGCGACAGATCTTCGCCGAGCTGCACGCGGTCACCGTCCGTGACACCGTCAGTTTCCACCAGGCGTGGGAGCGATTCGACGAGCAGGGCGAGGTCAGGGACACCGAGGGTCCCGCACTCGCGGCGAAGGCCATGCTGGACCAGCTCGCCTGGTGGGGGACGACACTGCGGACGGCCAGGGCCGAGCGCCCTTACGCGGCGCAGCCAACGGGAGTGTAGGGCTTCACCTCCGTATCTTCCGAGCTTCCCCATACTCCTTCACGACTCACACATAGGGGCCCCGGCGCTTCGCGCCGGGGCCCCTTCGCTATGCCATGACAACGAAATCACGCGCCTGCAAAGTATCTTGATGCGCGGGGCACTCGGAGAGGCCCTGAAAAGTCGACATTTTGTGGAACCTTCGGTTCCCCTTGGCGGCGGCTCTCGTGCGCACCGGGCATCGTTCGCGACCGTTCGGGTCGCAGTCCTTCCCATCTCCCGTCCGGATCCGGACGGTCGGGGTTCGAGCTTCGCTGATCATCGCGAACGCCGGAGGGTGGAGCGCCGGCCGCGCTACCCATGCCCCTGAGCGGTGAAACCATCGGAAGGTTCGGAATTCGCAAATGTCGATGCGTACGCTTTCGATCGATACGCTGTTCGCGATAGCAAATGATGAGTGGCGCGTTAACGGCACATGTGGACATATGCCACGGTCGTGCGCCCCGATACTTCTTGACAAGGCGGTAAGGCTGTTTGCTATTTTACTTCTCGGTGGATGATGGGGTGCGAATGGTTACAGAAAGCAAGGACGGTGGGAATTCACTACCCGATGAAGGGGGAACTGGTTCCATCAGCCGCCGTCGTCCACCCCAAGTGTTGGATAGAGAGGCGACCGATGCAGGTACTACTTGCCGAATCCGACAAGCAATCGGGGGAGGATCTCCGCTTGGCCTTGCTGCGGCATGGGTACGAGATGGAAGTGGCTGACAGTGGTGCCAGCGCCCTGCGATCCTACGAAGAATTTGACCTCATTCTTCTGGATCTCGAACTAACGGATATCGATGGTTTGGAAGTATGTCGAACGATAAGGCAGAGCAGTGACATCCCTATTATCTCCTTCACGGGGCAGGGTGCGGAAATTGATAGGGTGCTTTCTCTGCAGGCGGGTAGCGACGACTGCATGGTGAAGCCGTACGGTCTCCGTGAGTTAATCGCCCGAATCAATGCGGTAATGCGACGTGTGAGCCCGAGCGTTCGCCGCGATCGCGTAATGTCTTTCGGGACGCTGTGTATCGACGGCGAAGGTCGTCAGGTGTATCTCGACGACGAACCCGTGAAGCTGACCCGCAAAGAATTCGATCTGCTTCACCTGCTGGCGTCACAGCCCGCCACGGTCTTCACCCGCGAGCAGTTGATGCGGCAGATCTGGGGGATGAAGGCGGGGGGCGGGAGCCTCGCCGGCGGCCTCACTCGCACGATCGACACCCACGCCAGCTCGATCAGGGGGAAGCTCGGCTCCAGCGAGTGGATCATCACGGTGCGGGGCGTGGGGTTCCGCTTCGGCGGCTGAGCGCTCCCGCATCCGGTGACGCCGATCCACCGATGCCGAGCGCATGGGCGCGCCCGTCCCGGGGGTGCCCATGCGCTTGCCCCGGGGCGGCGCCCTCGCCTTCCGCGGTCAGGAGGCCGCGGACCCGCGGCCGGTCAGGCGCCCGTCGAGGGTGCGCCGCACGTCCTGCTCGTCGTAATAGGACCGTCCCCCGCGCCGCTCACGCCGCCAGCCCTGTTCGCTGGCGAGCCGGTACACACTGCCGAGGGGCACGCGCCACAGCAGGGAGACGTCCTGGGGCGCGAGCCACCGGGTCGCCGGGGCACTCCCAGCAGCCCCCGCCCGAACCGCGCTCCGGGCGGCCAGCCGCCGACGCAGCCGACTCCACTCGTACTCCGTCCAGACGTGGGCCCCGTCGCTGTCGCACCGGATCTCGCCCAGCCCGCCCGGGCCCGCTCCCGTCGTGGCCACGAGCCTTCCGTCGCAGCCGGGCTCCACACAGGATCCGACCGCGGCCCGGTGCGTCGGACCCGGCGACACCACCCGGCGGGCCGCCGTCGCGAGCCGGTGAACTTCCTTCGAGAGCTCACCCGCCGCCGGGTGCGCGGCGAGCCGGGGCAGCTCTTCGCCGAGCCAGCGGGCCAGGGCCGGCACCGTCCGTTCCGGACCGGGCCGCCCGCTGGACTCCGCCGCGAGGCCGGCCCACGAGGCGAGTGTGGTGATCATGGCCGAACGCGCCTCCACGGCCGAGGTGTTGAGCGGAATTCCCGGCGCCCGGCCACCCCCGCTCGTTCTTTCCGTCCGGGGTGAGGTGGCACCGGCGAGGAGTCGGCCGCATTCACCGTACAAGTGAGGCAGAGCTCGCAGGGTGGCCCTCAGTGAGTCGACGCACGCGCGGCACAGCGGCAGCGGCACCGCTCCTGGAGCGCTCCGCATTTCTGCGATCTCGGCTCCCGCCGCCTTCTCGGATCTCGGAACCGTCGGGCATGCATGTCCTGGGCAATTCGTTCGGGCCGCCGCGACATGCGTCTTCTCGGGCAAATCTGCTCACTCCTTCGATGCGTGCGGCCAAGTTAACGATGGGCGGCTCGTGCCCGCAATGCATCTTGACCGGCCCTGAGAGTGGCTGGACGGGAATTTATCTGCTTCAGACGATTCACAGACAAGTGTGGGTTCCATGTCAGATCCGTTTGGACCGGTCGCCCGCGTGTGGTGCAGGTCACTTCTTTGCGGTCCTCTGACGTTCCTTTTGCGTGTCCATGCGGGCCTTCACGCCCTCCTGACGGTTCTTGAGATGTTCATCCATCGACAGTGTTGATATCTGTAGGCCACACCGAAGAGAGTCATGGATAGCTTCCTCAGTTCTGTCTTCGAAGCCGGTAATCCCTGATTCCGCGCGAAGCTGCCGGCCCGGACAAGCGAAATTGCTGCTTGACTTTCTCCGAGCTTGCGAAGAAGCTCTGGAGTAACTTCCCCACTGCTGTCGAAGCGTTCGCTCCAGCAGAGCACATCACAGGAGAGCTTCTACGGCCTATGCGCCGGGCTCCGCGGTTCTGTCCCAGGGAGATACACATGGATGCATCTGTCATTGTCGTGGGCGCGGGTCCGGCCGGTCTGATGCTGGCCGGTGAGCTGCGGCTTGGCGGCGTCGACGTCATCGTGCTCGAACGGCTTGCCCAACGCACCGGGGAGTCCCGCGGTCTGGGCTTCACCGCCCGGACCATGGAGGTCTTCGACCAGCGCGGAATTCTGCCCGCTTTCGGCCCCGTCGAGACAAGTACCCAGGGGCACTTCGGCGGCCGGCCGGTCGACTTCGGGGTGCTCGAAGGGGCGCACTACGGCGTCAAGGGCGTTCCGCAGTCCAAGACCGAGTCGGTACTGGAGGAGTGGGCGCTCGGACTGGGAGCGGATCTCCGGCGGGCCCATACGGTGCGGGCTCTCACGGACGAGGGCGATCACGTCGTCGTGGAGGTCGAGGGCCCCGACGGGCCCCACAGCCTCACCACCCGTTACGTCGTCGGCTGCGACGGCGGACGCAGCTCCGTGCGCAAGGCGGCCGGTTTCGACTTCCCCGGCACTTCCGCCAACCGGGAGATGTTCCTCGCCGACATCCGCGGCTGCGAGATCACCCCTCGCCCCATCGGCGAGACGGTGCCGCTCGGGATGGTGATGTCCGCGCCGCTGGGCGACGGGGTCGACCGCATCATCGTCTGTGAGCGCGGGGCCCCCGCCCGCCGCCGCGGCGGGCCGCCCCCCTACCAGGAGGTCGCCGCCGCGTGGCAGCGGCTCACCGGACAGGACATCTCGCACGGAGAACCGGTGTGGGTCAGCGCCTTCGGGGATCCGGCCCGCCAGGTGTCCGCCTACCGGCGCGGCCGGGTGCTGCTCGCGGGCGACTCCGCGCATGTGCACCTCCCGGCAGGGGGGCAGGGGATGAACGTCAGCGTGCAGGACTCGGTGAACCTCGGCTGGAAGCTCGCGGCTGTGGTCTCGGGCCGTGCGCCGGCCGGACTCCTCGACACCTACCACGAGGAGCGCCACCCGGTGGGGCGAAGGCTGCTGATGAACACGCAGGCCCAGGGGACGCTCTTCCTCAGCGGCGACGAGATGCAGCCGCTGAGGGACGTGCTGAGCGAGCTGATCCGGTACGACGAGGTCTCCCGGCACCTGGCCGGCATGGTCTCCGGCCTGGACATCCGCTACGAAGTCGACGGCGGGGACCACCCGTTGCTCGGCATGCGCATGCCCCACCAGGAGCTGGCCCCCGCCGACGGCAAGACCAGCACCACCGAACTGCTGCACCCGGCCCGGGGCGTTCTGCTCGACATAGCGGACGACGCGGAACTGCGCGACACCGCCACCGGCTGGAGCGACCGGGTTGACGTCGTCACCGCTGCCCTCCACGACGCCCCGCTGCAGGGCCCGTTGCCGGACGCCCGGGCCGTGCTGGTCAGGCCCGACGGATATGTGGCCTGGATCTCGCCCGGCAGCCGCGGCGGACTGACCGAGGCCCTGGACCGCTGGTTCGGTCCGGCCCGCTGACCGACCGACGGAAAACCAGTGAAAGACCGGCGAAAGACCGGCGAAAGAAGGAAGGCACCATGCACAGCACGTTGATCGTCGCCCGGATGGACCCCTCGTCGGCCGGTGACGTCGGCCGGCTCTTCCGGGACTTCGACACCACGGAGATGCCGCACCGGATGGGCACCCGCCGCCGGCAGCTCTTCTCCTACCAGGGGCTGTACTTCCACCTCCAGGACTTCGACGAGGCCGACGGCGACCAGCGGATCGAGGAGGCGAAGAGCGACCCCCGATTCGAGCGGATCAGCGCCGAACTGCGGCCCTTCATCGCAGCGTACGACCCCGAGACCTGGCGCTCCCCGGCCGACGCGATGGCCCATCGCTTCTATTCCTGGCAGGCGTCCCGATGACCGGACGACCGGACCGCGCACATCCCGCCTCCGGCGGACGGCGGGTCGCCGTCACCGGCATCGGGGTGCTCGCCCCCGGCGGAGTCGGCACCAAGGCGTTCTGGGAACTGCTCACCGCCGGCCGCACCGCGACCCGCGCTGTCAGCACCTTCGACCCGTCCCCCTTCCGCTCCCGTATCGCAGCGGAGATCGACTTCGACGCCGAGGCACTCGGACTCGGCCCGCAGGAGATCCGGCGCATGGACCGCGCCGCGCAGTTCGCCGTGGTCGCCGCCCGGGAGGCGTTCGACGACAGCGGTCTGGTCAAGGACCGGCTGCCATGGCACCGTACCGGCGTCGCCATCGGCAGCGCCGTGGGTGCCACCATGAGCCTCGACGAGGAATACCGGGTGCTCAGCGACAGGGGCCGGCTGGAGCTGGTCAGCCACACCTACGCGCCGCGGTTCCTGTACGACGCCTTCGTTCCCAGCTCGTTCGCCGCCGAAGTGGCCTGGGCGGTGGGGGCGGAAGGTCCCACCACGGTGATATCCACCGGCTGCACCTCGGGCATCGACTCCGTCGGGTACGCCACCGAGCTGATCCGTGAGGGCTCCGCGGACATCATGATCGCCGGAGCCACGGACGCCCCGATCTCACCGATCACCCTCGCCTGCTTCGACGCGATCAAAGCGACGACCCCGCGCAACGACGACCCCGCGCATGCCTCCCGCCCCTTCGACGCCACCCGCAACGGGTTCGTCCTGGGAGAGGGCAGCGCGGTCTTCGTCCTGGAAGAGCTGGGAAGCGCCCTCGACCGGGGCGCGCACGTCTACGCCGAGATCAGCGGCTACGCGACGCGCAGCAACGCGTACCACATGACCGGACTGCGGCCGGACGGCACGGAGATGGCCGAGGCCATCCGGGTCGCCCTCGACGAGGCCCGCACCGACCCTGCGGACATCGACTACATCAGCGCCCACGGATCCGGCACCCGGCAGAACGACCGGCACGAGACGGCCGCCTTCAAGCGGAGTCTCGGCGAGCACGCCGGGAACGTGCCCATCAGCTCCATCAAGTCCATGGTGGGCCACTCGCTCGGCGCCATCGGTTCCATCGAGATCGCCGCCTGCGCGCTCGCCATGGAGCACGACGTCGTGCCGCCGACCGCGAATCTGCACCACCCCGACCCCGAATGCGATCTCGACTACGTCCCCCTGACCGCACGCGACTGGTCCACCGACGCGGTGCTCACCGTCGGCAGCGGATTCGGCGGGTTCCAGAGCGCCATGGTGCTGACCCGGCCGGAAGGAGGCGCGGCATGAGCGGGACCGTCGTGGTTTCCGGACTGAGCGTGGCCTCCCCCAACGGCCTCGGCACACAGGACTACTGGTCGGCCACCACCGCCGGCCGGAGCGGCATCGGACCCGTCAGCCGCTTCGACGCCTCGTCCTACCCCGCCGGACTCGCGGGCGAGGTCCCCGGGTTCGTCGCCGAGGACCATCTGCCGGGCCGGCTGCTGCCGCAGACCGACCGGATGACGCGGATGGCGCTGGTCGTCGCGGACTGGGCGCTGGCCGACGCGGGAGTGCGGACGGAGGAGACGCCCGCGTACGACATGGGTGTCGCCACCGCGAGTTCCTCCGGCGGCTTCGAGTTCGGACAGAACGAACTGCGGGCGCTGTGGAGCAAGGGCAGCCAGTACGTGAGCGCCTACCAGTCGTTCGCCTGGTTCTACGCGGTCAACACCGGCCAGATCTCGATCCGTAACGGGATGAAGGGGCCCGGGAGCGTGGTCGTCAGCGATCAGGCGGGTGGTCTGGACGCGGTCGCCCAGGCGCGCCGCCAGGTCCGCAAAGGCATCCCCATGGTCCTCACCGGGGGGATCGACGCCTCGCTCTGCCCCTGGGGCTGGGTCGCGCAGATGTCCGCCGGGCGGCTCAGCACCACCCGCGACCCCGCGCGCGCCTACCTCCCCTTCGACGCGGCGGCCCACGGACACGTCCCCGGCGAGGGCGGGGCGCTGCTCGTCGTCGAGGACGAGGAGGCGGCGCGCCGGCGCGGCGCCCGCAGCCTCGGCGAGATCGCCGGCTACGGGTCCACGTTCGACCCGGCCCCCGACAGTGGCCGGCCGCCGACCCTGCGCGCCGCGATCGGGATCGCCCTGCGGGACGCGGGCATCACCGCCGGCGACGTGGACGCCGTGTTCGCCGACGGTGCGGGACTGCCGGACCTGGACCGGGCGGAGGCCCGGGCGCTGACCGAGGTGTTCGGCGCCGGGGGCGTACCCGTGACCGTCCCCAAGACGATGACCGGACGGCTTCACTCAGGAGCGGCTCCGCTCGATCTGGCCGGCGCCCTGCTCGCCATGAGGGACGGCGTGATCCCGCCCACCGTCAACGTTTCGCCGAGCCCCGGCCTCGACCTCGACCTGGTCTGCGAGACGCGCCCCGCGCGGCTCGGGACCGTGCTCGTCCTGGCCCGCGGCCACCACGGATTCAACTCCGCGATGGTGCTGCGCGCCCCCCGAACCCGACAAGGAGACACATGACCCAGCGGCAATTCACCTTCGACGACCTCAGGACCATCCTGCGCGAGGCGGCCGGCCTGGAGGACGACGTCCTGGGCGACGACGCCCTGGAGGCCGCGTTCGAGGACCTGGGGCTCGAATCGCTGGCTCTGCTGGAGACCGGCAGCCGGATCGAGCGGGAGTACGGAATCACCCTCGACGACAGCTCCCTCACCGGTTCGAATACTCCTCGCGCACTGATGGAGATCGTCAACGGAGAGCTGGCGACGGCCGCCGCCTGAACCGTACGGATCCGCACCACACCTGACAAACGCACCGATTCAAGGACCACGCCCACAAGGAGGAACACGTGCCGGATCAGCAGCGCGTCGCGCTCGTCACCGGGGGCACCAGCGGTATCGGACTGGCCGTCGCCCGGCTCCTGGGCGCCCAGGGCCACGCCGTCTTCATCGGGGCCCGCAACGCCGACAACGTGGCCTCGACCGTCAAGGAGCTGCGCGCCGAGGGCCTGGAGGCCGACGGGCTGGCCTGCGACGTCCGCTCCGGCCCCGAGGTCGCGGCCTTCGTCGCGGCGGCGGTGGGCCGGTACGGCAGCATCGACGTCCTGGTCAACAACGCGGGCCGCAGCGGCGGCGGAGTCACCGCCGACATCGTCGACGAGCTGTGGGACGACGTCATCGCCACCAACCTCACGAGCGTCTTCACCGTGACCCGTGAGGTGCTGCGGGCCGGAGGCATGCGGGAGAAGAGCCGGGGCCGGATCATCAACATCGCCTCCACGGCCGGCAAGCAGGGCGTCGTGCTCGGCGCCCCGTACTCGGCGTCCAAGCACGGTGTCGTCGGGTTCACCAAGGCCCTGGGCAACGAACTCGCCCCCACCGGGATCACCGTCAACGCCGTGTGCCCGGGCTACGTCGAGACGCCCATGGCACAGCGCGTACGGCGGGGCTACGCGGCCGCCTACGACACCACGGAGGAGGCGGTGGGGGCGAAGTTCCGCGCCAAGATCCCCCTGGGCCGCTACTCCACCCCCGAGGAAGTGGCCGGACTGGTGGGCTATCTGGCCTCCGACACCGCCGCCTCGCTCACCTCACAGGCACTCAACGTCTGCGGCGGCCTGGGCAACTTCTGATCCGGACCGTCCCCTCATGTCTTCACGGAAGGAGCACCCGCATGCCCGCACCCGGTGCGCACGAGGTAGAGCACGACATCACGGTCTCAGCGCCCGCCTCCGCCGTCTACCGGCTGATCGCCGAGGTGGAGCACTGGCCCCGGATCTTCCCTCCGACCATCCACGTCGACCGCGTGGAGCACGACGGCGGCCGGGAACGCATCCGCATCTGGGCCACCGCCAACGGTGAGGCCAAGCACTGGACCTCGCGCCGCACCCTGGACCCCGAGGGGCTGCGGATCGACTTCCGCCAGGAGGTCTCCACCCCTCCGGTGGCGTCCATGGGCGGCGCCTGGGTGGTGGAGCCGCTCGGCCCCGACCTGTCGCGGGTCAGGCTGCTGCACGACTACCGGGCGGTCGACGACGATGCGGAGGGGCTGCGCTGGATAGAGGAGGCGGTGGACCGCAACTCCCGTTCGGAGCTCGCGGCCCTCAAGGACAACGTCGAGAACGCGCATGCCGCCGAGGCGTGGACCTTCTCCTTCTCCGACACGGTCCGGGTCACCGGGTCCGCCAAGGACATGTACGACTTCATCAACGAGGCCCAGCTGTGGCACGAGCGGCTCCCACACGTCGCCTCGGTCCAGCTGTCACAACAGCCGTACGGACTGCAGGTGTTGAAGATGGAGACCCGGGCCAAGGACGGCTCGACGCACCTGACCGAGTCCTACCGGGTCTGCCTGCCCTCCCAACGGATCGCCTACAAGCAGACCACTCTGCCGGTGCTGATGTCGCTGCACACCGGGCTGTGGACCTTCGAGGAGGACGGGCCGGAGGTCGTGGCGACGTCTCAGCACACTGTCGTGCTCCGTGCGGAGAACATCGCCGCCGTGCTCGGACCCGACGCGGGTGTGGAGCAGGCGCGCGAGTACGTGCGTTCCGCGCTGAGCACCAACAGTCGCGCCACGCTCGGTCACGCGAGCGACTACGCTCGGGCACAGCGGCGCTGACGTGGTGATCGCACCGGACATCGACACCCAGGTGCTCGTGGTGGGCGCCGGGCCCGTGGGCCTGATGCTCGCCGGTGAACTCGCTCTCGGCGGGGCCGACGTCGTCGTGCTGGAACGGCGCACCGGCCCGCTCACCGAGTCCCGGGCATCCACCCTGCACGCCCGCACGATGGAACTCCTCGACCAGCGCGGACTGCTGGAGGAACTGGGCACACCGCCCGTCGGGGGCCCCGGACACTTCGGCGGCATGGGCCTGGACCTCACCACCGACAGCCCGTACTCCGGGCAGTGGAAAGTCCCCCAGGTCCGCACCGAGGAACTGCTGGAGGGCTGGGCGACCCGGCTCGGGGCCCGCGTGGTCAAGGGTCACCGGCTGACGGATCTGAGGACCACGCCGCAGGCTGTCGAGGCGACCGGCGCGGCGGAACCGGGGCCCGGAGGGGCGGCGTCCGTGCTGCGCGTCCGGGCCGCGTACGTCGTCGGCTGCGACGGCGAGTCCAGCACCGTCCGGGAGCTCGCCGGGTTCGCCTTCCCCGGCCGGGACGCCACCAGGGAACTGCTGCGCGCGGACGTGGCGGACGTGGCGGTGCCCGACCGGCGCTTCGAGCGCCACCCCGGGGGACTGGCCATCTCCGCCCGGGGGCCCGGCGGCGTCACCCGGGTCATGGTGCACGCATACGGGCCCCTGGTCGGCCGGGAGCCCGGACCCCCGTCGTTCGCCCGGGTGGCGGACACCTGGCGGCGGGTGACGGGCGACGACATCAGCGGGGGCGCCCCGCTGTGGCTGAACTCCTTCGGCGACGCACTCCGGCAGGCCTCCCAGTACCGCCGGGGCAGGATCCTGCTCGCCGGCGACGCCGCCCACCACCAGATGCCGGTGGGCGGTCAGGCCCTCAACCTGGGGCTGCAGGACGCCGCGAACCTCGGCTGGAAACTCGCCGCCGTGGTACGGGGCGGCGCGGGGTCCGGGCTGCTGGACAGCTACCACGCCGAACGCCACCCGGCCGGCCGACGGGTGCTGGACAACATCGGCGCCCAGGCGCTGCTGCTGCTCGGCGGCTCCGGGACCGAACAGGTGCGCTCCCTCTTCGGTGAACTCCTGCAAGAGCCCCGGGTGCGTGCCCATCTCGCCGGGACCATCGCGGGCGTAGATGTGCGGTACGCGGCCGAACCGGGCGCGCACCACCTGGTCGGCGCCCGCATCCCGTACCTGCGGCTCGGCACCGACGCGGGACCGAGCAGCAGCTTCGCCGCTCTTCGGCCCGGTCGCGGAGTCCTCGTCGACCTGGCAGGCCGGCCGTCGCCGGCCCGGGCGGCGGTGGCGCCATGGCGCGACGGTCGGGTGGACGTGGTGGCCGCGACGCCCGAACCGGGCAGCGCCGCACCGGAGTTCACTTCCGCGCTGGTGCGCCCGGACGGCCATGTGGCCTGGGCCGACGGAACTGTTCCGGAGCTGGAGGCGGCCCTGCGGCGCTGGTTCGGCCCGGCCGTCGGCAGGCGGCCCATGTGAAGAACGATATTTCGACTACTACTGGAGGAACCGTGGGAAAGCTCGCGAACAAGACCGCACTCGTCACCGGGTCGAGCCGTGGCATCGGACGGGCTACCGTACTGCGGCTCGCACGTGAGGGAGCTCTGGTGGCCGTGCACTACGCCACCGGCGAGGAGGCCGCCCTGAGCACGGTCGCCGACATCGAGGCGGCAGGCGGCCGCGCGTTCGCCGTCCGCAGCGAGTTCGGCGTCCCCGGCGACGTCGACACGCTGTTCGAGGCGCTGGAGAGCGGACTGAAGGAACGGACCGGGGGCGCCACCCTCGACATCCTGGTCAACAACGCGGCCATCATGGGCGGCGTCCCCCCGGAGGAGGTCACACCCGAGCTGTTCGACCGGCTCTTCGCCATCAACGCGAAGGCGCCGTTCTTCATCGTCCAGCGCGCGCTCGGACTGCTCGCCGACGGCGGCCGCATCATCAACATCTCCTCCGGGCTCACCAGGTTCGCCAACCCTGAAGAGGCCGCCTACGCGATGACCAAGGGCGCGGTCGAACAGATCGCCCTGCACTTCGCCAAGTACCTGGGCGCCCGGGGCATCACCGTGAACAGCGTCGCCCCGGGGATCACCGACAACGGCAGCCCGGTGTTCGACATCCCGCAGGCGGTGGAGCAGATGGCCCAGATGTCGGCCTTCGGGCAGGTGGGCAAGCCCGCGGACATCGGTGACGTGGTGGCGTTCCTCGCCTCCGACGACGCTCGCTGGGTCACCGGCTCCTTCATCGACGCCACCGGCGGCACGCTCCTCGGCTGACCCACGCGGTCCGAACCTGCACGGTCCGAACCCGCACGGTCCGAACCCGGGCGTCCGCATCCGAGGCGTCCCGAACCCAAGGCGGTGAACACTCGATGTCGCGGCCCCCCGTCCCCTCGAAGGCCGGCCCGTCGCCCGGCGTCCGGCCCCGGCCGTGGGCAGGCCGCTTCCTGCTGCTCGTCCTCGCCGGCAACATGCTCATCGACGGTCTCGAAGTGTCCGTGGTCGTCGTCGCCCTGCCGTCGATCGGCGCCGACCTCGGACTGTCCCCCTGGCAGGTCCAGTGGGCGATGGGCGGGTTCGCGCTCGGCTTCGGAGCCCTGCTCCTGCCGGGCCGACGCCTGGTGTCGCGGTTCGGACACCGCCGGCTGTACCTGGGAGCGCTGGCCCTCTTCGTTCTCGCCTCGGTGGCCGGCGGACTCACGGACGAACCGCTGCTCCTCCTGATCAGCCGGACCGTCAAGGGCATGTGCGCCGCGCTGACCGCGCCCACCGGCCTGGCCATCATCTCCACCACCTACGGGGAAGCGTCGACGCGGGCCCGCGCCCTGTCCGTGTACACGTTCTGCGGCGGCATCGGATTCACCACCGGCCTGCTTCTGGCGGGAGCCCTCGCACCGCACGACTGGCATTGGACCTTCGTCGCCACGGCCCCGGTCGCCGCGGTGCTGCTCGTCCTGGCGGCCGCGGCCGTCCCCCGGCAACAGCCGGGGCCCGCGGAGCCGATCACTCCGATGGTGCGCCGACTGCTCAGCAGCGGAGCCCTGCTGCGTCCGGCGCTCGGCGCGGCCCTCCTCAACGGCACCTATCTGGGGCTCCTGTCCCTGATGGCCCACCAGGCCTGGAACCTGCTGCACTGGAGCCCCTGGCAGACCGCGGCCGCCTTCCTCCCGGCCTGTCTGCCCCTGGCGCTGACAGCGCTCTCGGCCGGGCGCGTGGTGGCCCGCTTCGGCGCCCCCCGGCTGGTCGTCCTCGGCGCGGCGCTCCACCTCGCCGGCCTGCTGCTGTACGCACGCCTCGACCTGCCGCGTTCCTACGCCACGGACCTGCTGCCCACGCTGGCACTGGTCGGCATCGGATTCGTACCGGCCTTCGCGGCGCTGAACGCGCAGGCGGGCCGGGCCGTCGGGACGGCCGACCGGGGGACGGCTACCGCCTCGTACCAGACCGCGGTCCAGGCCGGAGCGGTCGCGGTGCCCGCCGCCGTGGCCGCCCTGCTCACCTTCGGTCCCCAGGGCGGGCCGGTGGGGGACGCCGCCCACCGGCCCGCCCTGCTCCTGCTCTGCGCCCTCGCGGCGCTGGGCCTGCTGGTCGCCCTGCGAGGCCTCACCGCCCGTCCACCGGTCGGCGTCGCCGGCCGGTGAGCCGTACCGCCCGGCGCCCCTTCCCCAGAGGGTGTCGCCCCCTTTCCGCCCCGTTCCCGGTCGTCGCGACCGAGTAAGGCAGACGTGCCATGGCGCCATCGAACGCCACCTCCAGACTCCCCTCGCTCACCGGGATGCGTTTTCTCGCCGCCCTGCTGGTGTTCTCCGTGCACGGGGCCGCCGCCGGCGTCTTCAAGGACCAGGGAGTCGCCGCCGACTACTACCGCTGGTTCGGCAACGCCGGCGCGGTCGGCGTCTCCTTCTTCTTCATGCTCAGCGGCTTCGTCCTCACCTGGTCGGTGCGTCCCGCCGACACCGTCCGCGGATTCTGGCGGCGGCGCCTGCTGAAGATCTTCCCCAACCACCTGGTGACATTCGTCGTGGCCATCGTCCTGCTGACGGTGACCAGCACCGCGGTCGCCTTCCCGGAGACGCTCGCCAACCTGTTCCTGGTGCACGCCTGTGTGCCCGACAGCGGTTACGTCGAAACGGCCAACACCGTCAGCTGGTCGCTCTCCGTGGAGCTCCTCTTCTATCTGTCCTTTCCACTGCTCATCAAGGGCGTGAGCCGGATCGCGCCGGCCGTGCTCTGGTACGCGGCGGGGGGCATCGTGCTGCTCATCATGCTGATGCCGCTGATCGCGCAGCTGCTGCTGCCGGACACGCCGGGCTTCATGTTCATGAAGATCTCCTGGACCCAGATCTGGTTCGTGTACGTCTTCCCCGTCGCCCGGCTCCTGGAATTCGTGCTCGGCATGCTGCTGGCGCGCATCGTGCTCTCCGGCCGGTGGATCGGGCTCGGCGTGATACCGCCGGCCCTCCTGACGATCGCCGCCTACGTGGGCGCCGTCCTGATCGACCACAACCCGCTCTACAACTACGTGGCGATCACCGTCGTCCCGCTGGCCCTGCTGATCCCGGCCGCCGCCGCGTCCGATGCCAAGGGCCGCGAGACCCTGCTGAACAAGCGCCCCATGGTCTGGCTCGGGGAGATCTCGTTCGCCTTCTACTGCGTGCACTATCTGATCCTGATCTACGGTCACCGGCTGTTCGGCTCGGACCCCAACATCTTCGGCAAACCGTCCGGACCCGCCTGGAGCACACCCGGCGGCCTGCTCTTCCTGGCGGCGGCCCTCGTCGTGTCCGTGCTCGCCGCGTGGGCCCTGTACGCGATCGTCGAGCGCCCCGTCATGCGCCGCTGGGGCCGCCCGCCGGGACCCCGGCGCACGGAACAGGTCACCGTCCGCCCGGAGCGGGCCGCCGAAGCCCCCGCAGCCCACTGAGGACACAGGCCCCGACCACCGACCGCACCGCCCACACACCGGACAAGGACTCGCATGTCGCAGCAGCCCCTCCACCTCGCCGTGCTGATCGGCAGCGTCAGGACCGAACGCTTCGGTCACACCGTCGCCGCCTGGTTCGCCGAGCTGGCCGCCCAGCGCCCCGACCTCACCCTCGACGTGATCGACCTCGCCGAGCTGCCGTTCGACCTGGCCGGGCCCAGCCGTACCCCCACGGCGGACATGACCGCCCTGCTGGCGCGGTCCCGGCCCCGGTTCCAGCGCGCCGACGCCTATGTCGTGGTCACCCCCGAGTACAACCACAGCTTCCCGGCGGCGCTGAAGAACGTCATCGACTGGCACCTCAACGAGTGGGCCGCGAAGCCGGTCGGTTTCGTGTCCTACGGCGGCATCGCCGGCGGCCTGCGCGCGGTGGAACAACTGCGCCAGGTCTTCGCGGAACTCCACGCGGTCACGGTCCGCGACACCGTCAGCTTCCATGGCGGCGCCGCCACCTTCGACGGGCCCGACCCCCGGGACCCGGAGAGCTGCGGAGCCGCCGCCAAGGTCCTGCTGGACCAGCTCGGCTGGTGGGGGCGAGCCCTGCGGCAGGCGCGCGCCGACCAGCCCTACGGGAAGTGAGCGGCGTGAGCATGAAGTACGACCTCCTCGGCAGGACCGGTGTACGGGTCTCCGAACTCTGCCTGGGGGCCGGGACCTTCGGGGTCGAAGGGTGGGGCGCGTCGAAGGACGACGCGTCGCTCATGGTCGACCGCTACGCGCAGGCGGGCGGCAACTTCATCGACACCGCGAACGTCTACGGCGGTGGACGCTCGGAGGAGTGTCTCGGCGAGGCACTGGCCGGCCGGCGCGACGAGTTCGTCCTGGCCACCAAGTACAACACCATGACCCGGCCGGGCGACGTGAACTCGGCGGGCAACCACCGCAAGAACCTCGTCGCCTCGCTCGAAAGCAGCCTGCGGCGGCTGCGGACCGACCGGGTGGACGTGCTCTGGCTGCACGCCCGGGACGCGTTCACCCCCGTCGAGGAGGTCATGCGCGCCCTCGACGACCAGATCCGGGCCGGCAAGGTCCTCTACGTGGGAGCCTCCAACTGGCCCGCCTGGGAGGTCTCCCGCGCCAACATGCTCGCCGAGCTCCGCGGCTGGTCGGCCTTCGCGGGCCTCCAGGTCCGCTACAACCTGTTGGACCGCACCGCCGAACGGGACTTGCTCCCGATGGCCGCCGCCTGCGACGTCAGCGCCTTCGCCTGGGGTCCGCTGGCCGAGGGGCGGCTGACCGGCAAGTACCTGCGCGGGGAGGGCGGTCGGCTCACGGTGGAGAACTGGGCGGGCGACGACGAGCACGACACCGCCGTCGTACGGGAGGTCGTGGCCGTCGCCGGGGAAGGCGGCTGGACCCCCGCACAGGTCGCACTCGCCTGGCTGCGAGCCAGGCCCGAGGCGGTCCTGCCGATCCTCGGCGCGACCCGGCCCGGACAGCTTCAGGAGTCCCTCGCCGCACTCGACGTCCGGCTCGACGAGGAGCAGACCCGGCGGCTCGACTCCCTCAGCGAGGTCTCCCTCGGCTTCCCCAGGGAGCTGATGCGCCACAGCAGGTTCACCAAGGGCGCCTACAGCGACCGCTGGCCGGACCTGGAACGCCGCCGGGGGCCGGGACGCACGGTCGCCACCCTCCTGTGACGCCCCGGCACGGTGCGACGGAGGGACCACGTGGGCGCGGCACGCACGCACCTGAAGGACGTACCCGGAAGGAGAGCGAGACATGAGAATGCTGGTCACCGGCGGTGCCGGTTTCATCGGCTCCCGCTTCGTCAGGATGCTGTTGGAGGACCGGTTCGAGGGCTGGGAGGACGCCGAGATCATCGTCCTGGACGCCCTCACCTACGCGGGCAACCGCGCCAACCTGCCCGCGTCCCACCCGCGCCTGCGCTTCGTGCGGGGCGACGTGTGCGACTCGGAGACCGCGCGGGAGCTGGCCGACGGAGTCCACGCGGTGGTGCATTTCGCCGCCGAGTCCCATGTGGACCGCTCCCTCACCGGCCCCGCCGAGTTCTACCGCACCAATGTGCTGGGCACTCAGTCCGTACTCGAAGCGGCGCTGCGCGCGGACGTGGAACGCGTCGTCCACGTCTCCACCGACGAGGTGTACGGATCGATCTCCGAGGGGTCCTGGACCGAGGACTGGCCGCTGGCCCCCAACACGCCCTACGCGGCGTCCAAGGCAGCCTCCGACCTGGTGGCGCGCAGCTACTGGCGCACCCATGGCCTCGACGTCTCGGTCACCCGCTGCTCCAACAACTACGGTCCGCACCAGCACCCCGAGAAGCTGATTCCGCTGTTCGCGACCCGGCTGCTGCGCGGAATGCCGGTGCCGCTGTACGGGGACGGCGGCAACATGCGCGAGTGGCTGCACGTGGACGACCACTGCCGGGCTCTCCACCTCGTACTGAACAAGGGCCGTTCGGGCGAGACGTACAACGTCGGCGGCGGCGACGAGTGGACCAACCTGGACCTCACCGAGCGGCTGCTCGACCTCTGCGGCGCCGACGAGTCGCTGGTGCGGAGGGTGGCCGACCGCAAGGGGCACGACCTGCGCTACTCGCTGGACGACACCAAGATCCGCGAGGAGCTGGGGTACGCGCCGCAGATCACGTTCGATCAGGGGCTGGCCGAGACAGTCGCCTGGTACCGGGAGCACACCGACTGGTGGCAGGACGCGGCGGCCGTGGCCGAGCGCCCGGACCTCAGCGTCCTGACCTGAAGGAGACCAAGTGGACCCCCTCGATCGCAAGGCGCTGTTGCTGGACGAGGTACGCAAGTACCACCACGAGGCACAGCCGGAGCGGCGGTTCGTTCCCGGCGTCACCGAGATCTGGCCCTCCGGCGCGGTACTGGACGAGGACGATCGAGCGGCGCTGGCGGAGGCGGCGCTGGACATGCGCATCGCCGCGGGAGTGAGCTCGCGCAGATTCGAGTCCGCCTTCGCCCGCAGGATGGGACGCCGCAAGGCGCATCTGACCAACTCGGGGTCGTCCGCGAACCTGCTCTCGGTCTCGGCTCTCACCTCGCACCTGCTGGAGGACCGGCGGCTGCGGCCGGGGGACGAGGTCATCACCGTCGCGGCCGGCTTCCCCACCACCGTCAACCCGATCCTTCAGAACGGATTGATACCGGTCTTCGTCGACGTGGAGATCGGCACCTACAACACCACCGCCGACCGCGTCGCCCAGGCCATCGGCCCGCGGACCAGGGCGATCATCGTCGCGCACGCCCTCGGCAACCCCTTCGAGGCCACTGAGATCGCCCAACTGGCGTCCGACCACGACCTCTTCCTCATCGAGGACAACTGCGACGCCGTCGGGTCCCTCTACGACGGGCAGCTCACCGGCACCTTCGGAGACCTGTCGACCGTCAGCTTCTACCCCGCACACCACCTGACGATGGGCGAGGGCGGCTGCGTGCTGACCGCCAACCTGGCGCTGGCACGCATCGTGGAGTCCCTGCGGGACTGGGGCCGCGACTGCTGGTGCGAGCCGGGCGAGAGCGGAAAGTGCCTCAAGCGGTTCGAGTACCAGATGGGAACGCTCCCCGTCGGGTACGACCACAAGTACATCTTCAGCCACGTCGGGTACAACCTGAAGGCGACCGACCTCCAGGCCGCCCTGGGCCTCAGCCAGCTGGCCAAGCTGGACGAGTTCTGCACCGCGCGCCGCCGCAACTGGCGTCGGCTGCGCGAAGGGCTGGCGGACGTACCCCATCTGATGCTGCCCGAGGCCACCCCGCGCAGCGACCCGAGCTGGTTCGGCTTCGTCCTGACGATCGATCCGGAGGCCCCCTTCAGCAGGGCCGAGACGGTCGACTTCCTGGAGAGCCGCAAGATCGGCACCAGGCGGCTCTTCGCCGGCAACCTCACCCGCCACCCCGCCTACATCGGGCAGCCGCAGCGGGTGGTGGGCGAGCTGACCAACAGCGACCTCATCACCGACCAGACCTTCTGGATCGGGGTGTATCCCGCCCTCACGGACGAGATGATCGACTACGTCGTCGCGTCGATCCGGGAGTTCGTACAGGCCCGCGGATGAGCGCCCGCCTCCCGGGAGTGGCCCGTATCCGACCGCCTCAGCGATCAGGAGCGACATGGACATAGTGGGAAACGGATTCCTCGCCCGCCACCTGCGTTCGCTGGCCGGACGCCACGAAGGGACGCTGGTGCTCGCCGCCGGCGTGTCCTGGGCCGCTCACACCTCCCCGGCCGACTTCGCCCGCGAAGCCGCCCTGGTGGAGGAGAAGACCGCCGCCTGCCTGGCCTCCGGCGACCGTCTGGTGTTCTTCTCCACCGCCTCCACCGGCATGTACGGAAAGGTGGACGGCCCCGGCCGCGAGGACCGCCCCGTCGTCCCCTGCACCCCCTACGGCACGCACAAGCTCGCGCTGGAGAAGCGGCTGGAGGCCTCCGGCGTCGACTACCTGGCCCTGCGTCTGGGACACCTCGTCGGGCCGGGGCAGCCGCCGCACCAACTGCTGCCGACCCTTGTGCGCCAGATGCGCACCGGAACGGTCCACGTCCACCGGGGCGCCACCCGCGACCTCATCGACATCGACGACGTCGTCACCATCGTGGACCGGCTGCTCGGCGCGGGCCTCAGCCGGGAGAAGGTCAACGTCGCCTCCGGCAGCGCCGTGCCGATCGAGCGGATCATCGACCACATCGAGGAGCGCACCGGTCTCGTCGCTCGCCGGGTGTACCGGGACCGGGGCGGGCATCACACCATCTCCACCGACAAGCTGCGCGCCCTGGTGCCCGAGACCGAGGCCATGGGCTTCGGACCGAGCTACCACCGCCGGGTGCTCGACGCCTTTCTGACGGCGGCCGTCCCCACGGCGACGCCCTGACCCGAAGGTTGGCCCATCATGCCCGCCATGTCCGCAACCACGCTCACCCACCCCGTGCTCCGGCCGCGCCGGGAGGCCTCGGCCGTCGAGCGGTACGCCCGGTCCGCCGCGGCCCTCGAAGGAGCGGCGATCCGCACCGCCGACGTGCCGGCCTGGCTGGAGGAACGCAGGCGCGCCCACGACTTCCGGGTCGACCGCATCCCGTTCGCCGAACTCCGCGGCTGGGACTTCGCCCCCGACACGGGCAACCTCGTCCACCGCAGCGGAAGGTTCTTCTCCGTCGAGGGTCTGGACGCCACGGTCACCGACGACGACGGGACCCGGACGACCTGGCGTCAGCCGATCATCAAGCAGCCCGAGGTCGGCATCCTGGGGCTGCTGGTCAAGGAGTTCGACGGCGTCCCGCACTTCCTGATGCAGGCCAAGATGGAGCCCGGCAACCCCAACCTCCTCCAGCTCTCGCCGACGGTCCAGGCGACCCGCAGCAACTACACGGGTGCCCACCGGGGCGCTCCCGTCCGGTACGTCGACCACTTCGTCAGCCCCGAACCCGGCCGCGTCGTCGCCGACGTGCTGCAGTCCGAGCACGGCTCCTGGTTCTATCGCAAGAGCAACCGCAACATGATCGTCGAGACGACCGCCGAGGTGCAGCCGCACGAGGACTTCCGCTGGCTCACCCTGGGGCAGCTGGCCCAGCTGCTCCACCAGGACGACGTGGTGAACATGGACACGCGGACCGTGCTGTCCGCGGTGCCGTACGCCGACCCGCACGGCAGGGCCCGGCTCCGCGACGCCGAACTGCACTCGTGGTTCACCGGTCAGCGTGCCCGGCACACCGTCAGCGCCGAGCGTGTACCGCTGGCGGACGTCACCGGCTGGACCCGCGGTGAGGAGACCATCGAGCACGACGAGGGACGGTACTTCAGGGTGGTCGCCGTCTCCGTCCGGGCCGGCAACCGCGAAGTCACCGGGTGGACCCAACCGCTGTTCGAGCCGGTGCGGAGCGGTATCGCCGCCTTCGTCCTGCGCCACTTCGACGGCGTGCCGCACGTGCTGGCGCACGCCCGGGTCGAAGGCGGCTTCCTGGACGCGGTCGAACTTGGCCCCACGGTCCAGTACACCCCCGCCAACTACGCTCACCTGCCGGTCGGGGAACAGCCTCCGTTCCTCGACCTCGTCCGTACGGCGCGACCCGACCGCATCCGCTACGAAGCGGTGCACTCGGAGGAGGGCGGCCGCTTCCTCAACGCCGGGAGCAGGTATCTGGTGGTCGAGGCGGACGAGTCGCAGGCGCCGCTCGACCCGCCCCCCGGCTACCAGTGGGTCACCCCCGGCCAGCTCACCTCGCTCGTCCGGCACGGCCACTACCTCAACGTGCAGGCCCGCACCCTGCTCGCCTGCCTCGGCGCCATGGGGCTCACCTCATGAGCGCCCCCAGCCCCCCGGCGCGGCCCCGCCCCGTCCGGGTCGGCGTCCTGGGCACGGCGTCCATCGCCCGCCGCCGACTGCTGCCCGCACTCGCCGCCTGCCCGGACACCCGGCTCGTCGCCGTGGCGAGCCGCGACCTCGCCACCGCCGAGGAAGCCGCGGCGCCCTACGGCTGCCGGGCCGCGGAGGGCTACGAGGCGCTGCTCGCGCGGGACGACGTCGACGCCGTCTATGTGCCCCTTCCCGCCGCCCTGCACGCCCCGTGGGTGCGCGCCGCGCTGACGGCGGGCAAACACGTACTGGCGGAGAAGCCGCTGAGCACCGATGCGGCGACCACGCGCGGGCTCTTCGCGCTCGCCCGCGACGAGGGCCTCGTGCTGAGCGAGAACGTGATGTTCGTGCGCCATGCCCGGCACACCGCGGTCCGGCGCCTGATCGATGACGGCGCGATCGGCGAAGTGCGGGCGTTCCACGCGGCGTTCACCGTGCCGCGCCCGCCGGACGGCGACATCCGCCACAGTGCGGGACTCGGCGGGGGAGCGCTCTGCGACATGGGCGTGTACCCGGTGCGTGCCGCGCTCCACCTGCTGGGCGACGGCCTCCGGGTCGCGGGCGCGGTGCTCACCGCGGCGCCCGGGAGCGAGGTGGAGACCTCCGGCGCGGCTCTGCTCCGTACCACGGAAGGCGCGAGCGTCCACTGCGCCTTCGGGATGGAGCACAGCTACCGCTCCTTCTACGAGGTGTGGGGGGAGCGCGGACAGATCCGGGTGGAACACGCCTTCACCCCGCCCGCCGCACACGTGCCCGTGATACGCGTCGAACGGGACGGTGAGATCGAGGACGTCACGCTGGCGCCGGACGACCAGGTGGCCAACACCGTGTCGGCGTTCGCGGCGGCCGTACACGCCGGCCACTCCCCGGACGAAGCGGTGACGCTGCGCCAGGCGGAGCTGCTCGACGCCATCCGCCGGACAGCGGACCGGCCGGAATCCGGGCCCGAAACCCCCGACAACCGAAGGAGTCAGTGATGTCCGCCTCTGTACAGTGGATCCCCGAGGACACCGACCGTGAGCGTGCCAGCGCCGCCCGGGCGTACGACTACCTGCTGGGCGGCAGCCACCACTTCGAGGCGGACCGCGCCCTCGGCGACCAGGTGCTCTCCGTACTGCCCGCGAACGTCATGGCCCGGCAGAACAGGGACCTCCTCGGGCGCATGGTGCGCCACCTGATCGATGCCGGCATCCGGCAGTTCATCGACCTCGGCTCGGGACTGCCCGTCATGGGCCACGTCCACGAGCTAGCCGGGGAGAGCGGCCGGACCTGCCGAGTGGTCTACGTGGACAACGAACCGGCCACGGTCGCCCACGCCGGACTCCTGCTGCGCGGCGTCCCGGGCACGGCCCTGATCGGCGCGGACGTACGGGACCCGGAAGCCGTACTGGGAGCCGAGGCGACCCGTGAGCTGATCGACTTCACCGAGCCGGTGGGGCTGCTCATGCTCGGCGTCACCCAGTTCCTCCACGACGAGGACGACCCGTGGGGCCTCACCGCCCGCTACCGCGACGCCCTCGCCCCCGGAAGCCACCTCGCCCTGTCGTGCTTCACCTGGGACAACGACCCGGACACCATGCGCAGGACCGTCGAGATGTTCCGGGCGAGCGGCCGGACCCCGATCGTGCCGCGCACCGGCGCCGAAGTCCGCAGGCTCACCGGCGACTTCACCCTGCTCGACCCGGGCCTCGTGTACGCGCCCCGGTGGCGGCCCGACGCCATGTCCGGCGGCGAGCAGGAGCGGTCCAACCTGTACGCGGCCCTCGCCCGCAAACCGTGAACGGCCGCCGCGGGAGCCAGCGGCCCGGCCGGCCGGCACTCGCCGTGGCCGTCGCCCCGGTTCAGTCCTGCGGATCACGCGGGCCGTGAGCCCGCTCCACCATCTCCGTCGCGATGGAGAGCAGCGCCTCGCGCTTCTCCTCCTCGGAACCCTCGAAGTGCGGCAGCGCGAAGGTGCCGAAGTGCAGGGTGAGCAGAGCGCCCATGCACTGCAGCTGCTCCACGAGTGAGTAGCCCGGATCGCTGAGGAGTTCGCCGATGGCGGTCATCTGGTCCTTGAACTCCCGCCCCACCTCCAGATCGCGGAGCGTCGCCTCGTTCTCCTGCATGAACCGGAACAGCGGCACCGTGGCGTCGAGCGCGGCCCCGTACCGGCGCAGCAGCTCCCGCTTGGTCTCCAGGGTCCTGGGCTGCACCTCGCCCCACGCGATGGCGTCGGCCACCGGGCGTCCCAGGTTCTGGAAGATGCTGAGGAGGATCTCCTCCTTCGACTGGAAGTGGTAGTAGATCGCAGGCTTGGTGACCTGGAGCACCTCGGCGATCTCCCGCAGGGAGGTCTTCTCGTAACCCTGCTCGGCGAAGAGGTCGAGGGCCACCTCCTGGATGCGCCGACGGGTCTCCCCACGGCTCTTGCGGGCACCGTTCTCGGCCACGCTCTCTCCTCGGGTTCGTTCCCACCTACCTGTCGGCCGGTAAGCGGCCACCTCGTCGAGTCTACGGTCCCCACCTGAAAGGACCCCGATGCGCGTTCTGTTCACGGTCTCCAACTGGCCCGGTCACTGGTACTCCATGGTGCCTCTCGGCTGGGCGCTCCAGGCGGCCGGACACCAGGTGAAGGTGGTCTGCACGCCGTGTCAGACGGGACCGGTGACACACGCGGGGCTCATGCCGGTGCCGCTGCTCGAAGCGATGGACATGACCGTCCGGGGCCGGCTGCACAACTATCGCAAGGCCGAGGTGGGGACCTGGCCGTTCGCTACCCCGCCCCCGCACCCGCTCACCGGCGAACCGCTGCGCTCCCTCGACGAGTTCGACATGGGGCAGTGGTCGGCGGAGAACCGCGACTGGGCGGTCGGGGTCGTCAACCGCAGTGCCGACGCGGCCGTGGACTTCGCCCGCGGGTGGCGGCCCGACCTGGTCGTGCACGACCTGATGAGCCTGGAGGGCCCCCTGGTCGGAGGGGCGCTGAAGATCCCCGCCCTGCTGCACCTGTGGGGGCCGTGTGGACCCCAGGACCCGGTGCCCGGTGCCCCGCCCGGATCGAGCTTCGTCCCCATGGACCCGGTCGGAGCCTTCGAGCGGCACGGCGCGGGACCGATGGACGCCGACGTCTACACCCACGTCATCGACCCGTCGCCGATCTCCGTACAGCCGCCGCTGAAGGCCGAACGGATTCCGGTGAGGCATCTGCCGTACAACGGACCGGGGGCCGTCCCGCCCCGGCAGTCGCCGCGCGAGGACGGCCGGCCCCGGGTGTGCGTCGTCTGGGGCACCTCCGTCAGCGGGGTGCACGGACCCGCGTCGTTCGCCGTGCCCCGCGTCGTCGAAGCCCTGTCCGGCATCGATGCCGAGGTGCTGCTCACCTTGACCGGCGACGACCGCGCCCGGGTTGAGAGCGGACCCGCGCTGCCGCCGCACGTCCGGCTGCTGGAACGCACTCCGCTCAGCCTGCTGCTCCCGGAGTGCGACCTGGTCATCCACCACGGCGGAGCGGGCTGCACCATGACCGGACTGGCCGCCGGAATACCGCAGTTGGCGATCCATGCCGGATCCGACCAGGAAGTGATCGCCGACCGGGTCGCCGCGGCGGGCGCCGCCCACTCCCTGGTCAACGCCGAAGCGGACGCGGCGGCGGTCCACGGGGCCGTCACCCGGCTGCTCGGCGACCCGGCCCACCGGGCCGCCGCCCGCGGGCTGAGGGACGAGATGGAGTCCCTGCCCACCCCCGCCGATCTCGTGTCCGTCCTGTCCGAGCTCGTCGGCTGAACATCCGCACGCCCCCGCCACCCGCCGGAACCCATCGACGACACGAGGAACCCCGCCATGCGCGTCCTGGTGATGACCACTCCCGATCCGAGCCATCTGCCGCCCCTGGCACCGGTCGCCTGGGCGCTGCGCGCCGCGGGCCACGAGGTGCTGGTCGCCGGCCAGCCTGACAGCGCCGAGTCCGCCAGGACCACCGGGCTGAGCATGGTCGCGTTCGGCGAACCGTTCGACACCGAACAACTGGTGCTGAATTCCCTGGCCCCCGGCAAGCGTCCGCTGGAGAGCCGCCCCGGCAGCGCGCCCGGCACCTCGCCCCCCACCAAGGGCGGCTTCGGCGGCGTCTGGATCGAGCGAGCGCGGGCCATGGCGGGGGAGTACCTCGCCTTCGCCCGCGACTACCGGCCCGACCTCGTTCTCTCCGACCCGCTGGACTACAGCGGCCTCGTCATCGCCGGCGTACTGGGGATCCCGGCGGTGCACCACCGCTGGGGAGTCGACCCCGTCGGCACCCCCCGGATCCCCGCCGCCCGCGAGGAACTGGCCGACTTCTGCCGGACGCTGGGGCTGGGGACTCTCCCGGACCCCGCCGTCGTACTCGACCCGTGCCCCGCCGCTCTCCAACTGCCCCAGGTACGACGGGGGACCCCGGTGCGGTACGTGCCCTTCAACGGCAGCGGGGCGATGCCCGACTGGGTGCGAGCGGAGTGGGGCACTCCGCGCTCCACCATGCGGCGGGTGGTGGTCTCCCTGGGCCGGAGGACCCTCGCCTACCACGGTGTTCCGTTCGTCAGGGCCCTGCTGCACGCCCTGGCGGAAGTGCCGGACGTCGAACTGATCGCCACCGTCGGCGCCGATCACCGTGCCGCGGTGGGCCCCGTACCGGCCAATGTGCGGATGCTGGACCCCTTTCCGCTGCACGCCGTGCTCGACTCCTGCGACGCGATCGTCACCCACGGCGGATCGGCCACCACCATGACCGCCACCCTGCACGGGGTACCGCAACTGGCGCTGCCGCAGATGGCCGACTGCTTCGCGCACGGTGAGCGGCTGGCGGCATGCGGGGCCGGCGTCAGCCTGGCCACCGTGGCCGAGCAGGACGACGCCGCTGTGCTGCGCGCGTCGCTGTCCCTGCTGCTGGACGACCCCTCGTACGCCGCCGCGGCGTCCCGGCTGCGTACCGACATGGAGCGCATGCCCAGCCCCGCGGAGGTGGTCCCCGAACTGGAACGGCTCGCCGGGAAGGCGTTCCCGGCCCCCCTCTGACCCGCACCGCACCAGCGCGGCCCCACCCGGGCCCACCGATCCCCACCGAACCCCACCGAGCGAAAGGCACGATGATGACCGCGACCGGCACGCCATGGACCTTCCACCAGGACCAGTTCTGGATGCGCGGCGAGGAGCCGCCCGGCAGGGTCGTCCACGACGATGAGAAGGGCCTGTGGAACATCTACGGATGGGACGAGTCGCTCCAGGCGCTCGGCGACCCGGAGACCTTCTCCTCCGATCTGAGCGTCCTCGCACCCGAGGGCAAGCGCCAGATCTTCCCCGGAAACCTGACGACGATGGACCCGCCCGACCACACCAAGCTGCGCAAGATCGTCAGCGGGGTCTTCACCCGGGGCATGGTGGCCGCCCTCGAACCGCGCATCAAGGAACTGACCCTCGAACTCCTCGCCGGGACCGAGCCGGGCAGCTCCTTCGACCTGGTGGAGGAGCTGGCCCACCCCCTGCCGGTCATCGTCATCGCCGAACTGCTCGGCGTCCCCAGCTCGGACCGCCATCTGTTCCGCGAATGGGTCTCCAAACTGCTGGCGAACAACCAGAGCTTCTCCACCGGCGAGGACACCCCCGAGCTGCGCGCCCAGCGGGCGCTGACGTTCGAACAGATCGAGAACCTCTCCGGCTATCTGCGTGAGCACGTCGAGAGCCGACGGGTGACTCCCCGGGAGGACCTGCTGGGCCGCCTCGTCGAGGCCGAGGTCGACGGACAGCGGCTCAGCACCGCCGAAGTGGTCAACTTCGCCTTCGTCCTGCTGGTGGCCGGGCACATTACGACCACGATGCTGCTGGGCAACACCATCCTGTGCCTGGACGCCCACCCGCGGGCGATGAAGGCCGTACGCGAGGACCGCGAGCGGATCCCGTCGGCGATCGAGGAGTCCCTGCGGCTGTTCAGCCCCCTCGCCTCGCTGCGCCGGGTGACCACCAGAGCGACCCGCATCGGCGACGCCGAGATCGCCGCCAGGCAGGTGGTGATGGTCTGGACGGCCGTCGCCAGCCGCGACACACGGCAGTTCGGCGATCCGCACACCTTCGACATCGACCGCCGGGCCAACGCCCATCTGGCGTTCGGCCGCGGTTCGCACTTCTGCATGGGCGCCCCGCTGGCACGGCTCGAAGGACGACTCGCCCTGGACATCCTCCTCGACCGCTACCCCGGCCTGCACCGCGACCCGGACCGCGACCCCGTGTTCATGCCCGGCGCCAATGTGATGGGTGTGGAACAGCTGCACCTGCTGACCTGAGAGCGAGAAACAGATGAGGCTGCTGTTCGTCACGGGGCCCACCCCGTCCAACGTCTTCGCCCTCGCGCCGCTCGCCCTCGCGGCACGCGACGCGGGACACCAGGTATTCATGTCGACCGTACGGGAGCGGACCTCCGTCGTGACGGGCGTCGGGCTGCCGGCGCTCGCCGCGACGACCACCCCGCTCGCCGATCTCAAGGCGACCCGGCGCTCCGGCGAACGCGAGCGCGTCCCGGACGACGTGGACCATCCCGAGTTCATCCGGTACACCGGCCGCTGGTTCGGACGCGTGGCGGCCGAGAGCCTGGTCAGGCTCCGCGAGGTCGCGGCGGCCTGGCGGCCGGACGTGGTGATCGGCGGCCCCCACGCCTACGCGGCGGCCCTGCTGGCCCACGAGCTGTCCGTGCCGTGGGTGCGGCACACCTGGACCGCCCTCGACACCCGGGGCATCCACATCGGCAGTGAGGCAGAACTCGCCCCGGAACTGGGCCGGCTCGGCCTCGACCGGATACCGCCCCCAGCCATGCTCATCGACAACTGCCCACCCTCGATCCGTCAGGCCGACGCCGCTCCCGCCCAGCAGATCCGCTACGTCCCGGTCAACTCCCAGTGCACCACCGAACCCTGGATGTACACGCCCGGCGAGCGGCGCAGGGTCTGCGTCACGGGCGGCAGCATGGCCGCCCGCGACAACAACTTCGAGCTGATCCGCTCCATGGTGAAGCACCTGCGGGCACTGGGGACCGAGGTCGTCGTCCCCGCACCGCAGGAGACGGCCGACGCGCTCCGCGCGGAGTTCGGCGACATCAGGGCCGGCTGGTTCCCGCTGGATGTGGTGATGCCGACCTGCGCACTGGTCGTTCACCACGCGGGCGGCCTCACCGGGCTGACCGCGACGCTGTCCCAGGTCCCCCAACTGCTGTTGCCGCAGGAGGCGAAGGTGCGGGAGTCCGCCCGCCTCGTGGCCGCGTACGGGTGCGCGGTCAGTCTGCTGCCCGACGATTCGACCGAGGACAGGGTCGCCGATGCGCTGGAGGAGCTGCTTCACAAGTCCTCCTACTCGGAGCGTGCGGGCGATCTCGCCCGGGAGATCGACGGGATGCCGACGCCGGTCGAGGTCCTCGACCTCGTGACCTCCCTGGCGTGAACCCCGGGCGCCCCGTCGTCCGGCCCTTCTCCACCGGGCCGTTCCCCCTCCGACCGCTCCACGAACCCGACCGCCTCATGAGGAGAGCAGGATGCGCGTACTCTTCGTCACCGGTGGCGGGCAGGCCACCGTCTTCGCCCTGGCCCCGCTCGCCACCGCCGTGCGTGCCGCCGGACATCAGGTGTTCATGGCCGCCAACCACGAGGTCATGCCTGCGATCACCGCGTCGGCGCTGCCGGCGGTGCCGGTCACCGAAAGCTCGTTGCGGCACTTCATCTCGCACGACCGGCAGGGGCGGCCGGTCGATCTGCCGCTCGGCAGGCCGGTCGCCGAACAGGGCGAGTTCACCGGCCGCTGGTTCGCCAGAATGGCCGCGGAGAGCCTCCCGCTGCTGCGGGACTTCACGGCGCGATGGCGTCCGGACCTCGTCGTGGGCGGCACGAGCACCTATGCGGCCGCGTTGCTGGCGCGCCACCTCGGCGTACCGTACGTCCGGCTTGCCTGGGACGCGATAGACGCCCGCCACGTGCATCCCGGCGCGAGCCGGGAACTGGGCCCCGAACTCGCCCTGCTGGGGCTGGACGTGCTTCCCGAGCCCGACCTCTTCATCGACGTCTGCCCGCCGGGTCTACGGCCCCGGGAGGCTGCCCCCGCCGAACCGATGCGGTTCGTGCTGGGCAATCTGCACCGGGTGCTCGAACCCTGGATGTACACCCGGGGCGAGCATCGGCGGGTCTGTGTCACCGCGGGCAGCCAGGTGACGCGTGCCGGCGGGCACGGACTCTTCGAGTTCCTCACCAGGACGGTCCGCGAACTCGCCCCGCTCGACGCCGAAGTGCTGGTCGCCGCTCCGCAGGCGCTCGTCGAGGACGTGCGGTCGGAGTGCCGGGACGTCGGCCGACTGCAGGCCGGCTGGATGCCGTTGGACGTGGTCGCGCCCACCTGCGACCTGCTCGTCCACCACGGCGGCGGAGTCACCGGTCTGACCGGTATGTGCGCCGGCGTCCCCCAGGTCGTGGTCCCCGGGGCCGACATGCTCGCCGACGCGGCCCGTCGGCTGGCCGCATACGGTGCGGCGGTCACCCTGCCGACCGGTGACGGCCGGCCCGGCGCCGTGGGCGAGGCCGCCCGCCAGGTGCTGTCGGACCGGAGTCACGCCGTGCGCGCCGGGGAGCTGCGGGCCGAGATCGAGGCCATGCCCACGCCGCACGATCTGGTCGCCGCCCTGGAGAAGCTTGCCCGCGTCTGAACCGGACGTCGTTCGGGCCCGGCCGTTTGTAGATCGTCTGACATTCCTCGGACTTTCCGCACCAATTTTCTGAGTGAATCCTTGCAGGAATCGTATTGACCCCTCCAGGAATTCGAAGATAGATTTCCGTAGCATCGTATTCCTGTGAATTGATTTTCCGCGCCTGTCACGTTCAGGAGGGACGCATGAAAGCGCGAAAGCTCGCCGTGGAAGGCGCCATTGAATTCACTCCGCGGGCGTTCTCCGACGACCGTGGGGTGTTCGCCACCCCATTCCAGCAGTCTGCCTTCGAGACAGCGAAAGGCGCCCCGCTCTTCCCGGTCGCCCAGAGCAATCACAGCGTGTCCCGGCGCGGAGTCGTCCGGGGCATCCACTACACCGGGGCACCCCCCGGCGCGGCCAAGTACGTGTACTGCGCCGCCGGCAGATCGCTCGACATCGTCGTGGACATCAGGACCGGCTCGCCGACCTACGGACGCTGGGACGCGGTCCTCCTCGGCCCGGAGGAACTCCGCGCCGTCTACCTGCCGGTGGGCGTCGGACACGCGTTCGTCGCGCTCACCGACCACACCGTGATGTCGTACCTCACCTCCACGCCGTACGTGGCGGACAACGAACTGGCGCTGTCGCCGCTCGACCCGGCGATCGGCCTGCCGATCCCCGAGGACATCGAGCCCCTGCTCTCCGAGCGCGACACCCGCGCCCTCACCCTCGAAGAGGCGGCCGGACGCGGTCTGCTGCCGTCCTACGAGCACAGCCTGAGACTGGAGGCCGCACTGAGCGCCGAAGTCCGTGCGGAGCCCAGGGCGACGGGGCGTCCGGTATGAAGGGGATCATTCTCGCCGGCGGCAGCGGAACGCGGCTCAAACCACTGACCGGGGTGGTCTCCAAGCAGATTCTCCCCGTCTACAACAAGCCGATGATCTACTACCCGCTTTCCGTGCTCATGCTCGCCGGAATCCGGGACATTCTGCTGATCTCCGCACCCGGTCACCTGGACATGTTCCGCCGCCTCCTCGGCGACGGATCGAACCTCGGCGTGCGCATCGACTACGCCGAGCAGAAAGAACCCAACGGCATCGCCGAGGCATTCCTGCTGGGCGCCGACCACATAGGCGACGACCAGGTCGCCCTCATCCTCGGTGACAACGTATTCCACGGGTACAAGTTCTCCGACCTGCTGCGCAGGACGGTGGACCAGCTGGACGGCTGCGCACTCTTCGGCTACCCCGTGCAGGACCCCTGGCGGTACGGGATTGCCGAACTGGACGCCGACCGCCGGCTCGTGGGCCTGGCCGAGAAACCAGGCGAGCCCCGCTCCAACATCGCGGTCACCGGGCTCTACATGTACGACAACGACGTCGTCCGGATGGCCCAGGACCTGGTCCCGTCGGAGCGCGGGGAGCTGGAGATCACGGACATCAACCGGATCTACCTCGAACAGGGCCGGGCGCACCTGGCCGAGCTGGGACGCGGCTTCGTCTGGCTCGACATGGGCACCCACGACTCCCTGCTGGAGGCCGGCCAGTACGTACAGATCCTCGAACAGCGTCAAGGGGTCCGGATCGGCTGTGTCGAGGAGGTGGCGTACCGCAAGGGCTTCATCGACGCCGAGGAGTGCCGACTGCTCGCCCATGAACAGGCCGGCGAGTACGGGGAGTACCTCCTCGACCTCGTCGGCGCGGACCGCGTCCCGTCCCGGAGGAACCATGCAGAACCCTTCGTCACCCCCGACGGCGCCGGGCCCCGATGAGCGGCCTCCGGCCGAGGTGACCGGCGACGACACCCCCACCGTCGTCGTCCTGGGCGGCACCGGATGCATCGGGCGGCACGTCTGCGCCACCTTCGCCCGCCACGGGTACCGGGTCGTCACGGTGGCGCGTCGCCCCGCCCCCCGGGTGACGCCCCACCCGCACCGTTCGCTCGACCTGAGCACGGCCCGTCCGGCCGTGCTGCGCGCGCTGTTCGCCGACGCACGCGCCGATGCCGTCGTCAACGCCACCGACATGGCGGGCGCCACCGACACGACCGGCGCCGCCGACGGCGGCGAGGCCCGCGCCGCGGAACTGCTCGACGCCAACGAGGGGCTCGCACGGAGACTCGTCGACGCCCTGTCGGGCGCGGAGCGCGCCCCCCGGCTCGTCCACATCGGGACCATCCACGAGTACGGCCCCGGCGACAGCGGCGTCCCGCTGCACGAGGACGTCGAACCCGCTCCCGTCAACGCCTACGCACGCGCGAAACTGGCCGGCTCCCGGACGGTCCTGGACGCGGCGCGCTCGGGAGCCGTGAGCGCGGTGGTGCTCCGCGTGGTCAACACCTGCGGGCCGTATCCCACTCCGGCGGGTTTCGCCGGGAAGCTCCTGCCCACCCTGCGCGCCGCCGCTGCCGCCGGTGAGCCGCCGACGATCACCGTGGGCGGCGCGATGCGCGACTGGATCGACGTCCGGGACATCGCCGAGGCCGCTGTGCTCGCGGCGCGACGGCCGGTGAGCGGGCACGCCTTCAACATCGGCAGCGGCGTCTGCGTGTCCATGCGGGAGCTGGTCGGGCACGCCCTGACGGCGGCCGGCCTGCCCGACTCGGGAGTCCGCGAATCCACCGGGCAGCTGCGCGGCCTGGGCGCCGACTGGATCCAGGCCGACATCGGCCGGGCCCGCGCACTGCTCGGCTGGAGCCCCCTCGTCCCGCTGGAGCAGTCGCTGCGCGACATGTGGGACGCGGGGGAGACCAGCCGCTGACGGCCGTCGCCGTCCTGCCCATACCCGAGAGAGGAAGAGATGACGGACATCGAGTACAAGGACCCGCGCACCGTGCCGCACGAGTCGCAGGGGGAGCGCGAGTCCCGGCTGCGGCTGACCGAGCTGCTTGCCAGGACGCCGATCCCGCCCGAGTACCTGATCGACAACCTGCCCGTCTATCTGCGCCGCCCCCAGCTGGCGGACCTGCTGGCCATGGACGCGCTGTACCGGCGCATCATCGAAGTACCCGGCGTCATCATGGAGTTCGGTGTGCTGCACGGACGGCACCTGGCTGCCTTCACCGCACTGCGCAGCATCTACGAGCCCTACAATTCGCTGCGGCGCGTCATCGGGTTCGACACCTTCACCGGATTCCCGGACGTCTCCGAGATCGACCGGGCCACCCCCAGCGCGGTCGCCGGGCGGTTCGCCGTCCCCGAAGACGAGGTCGACCACCTGCGCCAGGTGCTGGCGGCGCACGAGGCGAACGAACCGTACGGCCACACCCAGCGCAGCTTCGTCGTCCAGGGCGACGTGCGCAAGACGGTCCCGCGGTACCTCCAGGAGAACCCCGAGACGGTCGTCGCACTCGCCTACATCGACCTCGACCTGTACGAACCGACCCTGGAGACGCTGCACGCGCTGCGCCCGCACCTGGCCAAGGGCAGCATCATCGCCTTCGACGAGCTGGCCCACCCCAAGTGGCCGGGCGAGACCAAGGCGCTGACCGAGTTCCTCGACCTGGGCAGCGTCACGCTCCATCAGCTGCCCCACCGGGAGTCCCCGATCATTTACCTGGTGTGGGGCGAGAACTGACGACCGGCGTCGGCCGATCCCGCCGCTGTCCCCCGCTGCCTGAGCCCGACTTGGAGAAGGAATGATCATTGAGGAGTGCCGCGCCTGCGGCAACAGCGAACTGCTTCCGGTGCTGGACCTGGGCCCGCAGGCGCTGACCGGGGTCTTCCCGCGGAGCCGCGACGAGGACGTGCCCCAGGTCCCCCTCGACCTGGTGCGGTGCTCACCCGGCGGCTGCGGCCTGGTGCAACTGCGCCACACGGCCGACCTGTCGCTCATGTACGGCGAGGGGTACGGATACCGCTCCGGGATCCGCGAGTTCATGCGCAACCACCTGCACGGCAAGGTCGCCGACCTCACCGCCCTGATGCGGCCGGGCCCCGGCGACCTGATCGTCGACATCGGGAGCAACGACGCCACGCTGCTGCGCGGCTACGCGGAGGGCCCCACCCTCGTCGGCGTCGACCCGACCGGGGAGAAGTTCCGCTCGCACTACCCGCCGGGCGCCGAGCTGCTCCCGGACTTCTTCTCGCGCAAGCTCGTCGAGGAACGGTTCGACTCCCGCCGCGCCAAGATCGTCACCTCCGTGGCGATGTTCTACGACCTGCCGCGCCCCATGGAGTTCATGCAGGACGTGCACGACATCCTCGACGAGGACGGCGTCTGGCTGATGGAGCAGAGCTACCTCCCGGCGATGCTCCAGGCGGCGGCGTACGACGTGATCTGCCACGAACACCTGGAGTACTACGCCCTCCAGCAGATCGAATGGATGGCGGAGCGTGTCGGTCTGCGGGCCATCAGGGCCGAACTCACCGACGTGTACGGCGGCAGCCTCTGCGTCGTGCTGGCCAAACGGTCCAGCCGCCACCGGGTGGACGAGGCGGGCCTCGCCCGCATCAGGGCCCACGAGGCGGCCCTCGGGCTGGGCACGGCGGCCCCCTTCGATACCTTCGCCACCCGCTCGCTCACCTCGCGCGATCAGCTCCGGGACTTCCTGGACCGCTCCCGCCGCGAGGGCCTCACCACCCTGGGCTACGGGGCTTCCACCAAGGGCAACGTCATTCTCCAGTTCTGCGGGCTCACCGAGGAGGACCTGCCGTGCATCGGCGAGGTGAGCCCGGAGAAGTGGGGCGGGTTCACTCCCGGCACCGGGATTCCCATCGTCTCCGAGGGGGAGGCCAAGGCGCACCGGCCCGATCAGCTGCTGGTGCTGCCCTGGATCTACCGCGAGGGATTCGTCGAGCGGGAACGGGACTTCACCGGGAGCGGCGGCACGCTGGTCTTCCCGCTCCCGGATCTGAGCATTGTATGAGCCGCACGGACAAGGAAGCGCGATGATCGTACTCGGATACAACGGCTTCTCGCGGGTGGCGGAACTCTTCGGCCGGCTCTACGGCCACACCCCCGAGAGCGTCGACCGGCACAACCTCATCGGCCACGACGCCGCGGCCTGCCTCTTCGTCGACGGGCGGCTGGTGGCCGCGGTCGAGGAGGAGCGTCTCAACCGGCAGAAGAAGACCAGCACCTTCCCGGCGCTGGCCATCCGCTGGTGCCTCGACCGGGCCGGCCTCGACTTCGACGACGTGGACCTGTTCGCCTTCGGCTGGAACCACGACGAAAAGTACGCGGACGCCGTGGTGACCGGCGTCGCCGGATCCCCGGAACCGGCCGAGGCCCGGCTGCGGACCCTCACCACCTTCGGGGAGCTCTACCTGGGGGCGCTGGGCCGCAGTGCGCTGGTGGAGGACTTCACCCGGTCCACCGGCTACACGCTGCCCGACGCCAAACTCGTCACCGTGCCGCACCACCGCGCCCACCTGGCGTGCGGCCGTCTGTTCTCAGGGGGAGGGGACGCCGCGTTCCTCGTGAACGACGGAACGGCCGAGCGGAACAGCGCCATCATGGGCGAGGTCCGCGACGGGAAGGTCGAGGTCTTCGACCACTTCACCATCGACGCCGGCCATTCGATCGCGCAGCTCTTCGGCTCGATCACCCGCTATCTGGGGTTCGTCCCGAACAACGACGAGTACAAGGTGATGGGGCTGGCCGGATTCGGCGTGGCCCCCGTGAAGAACCCGCTCCTCGGCGAGGTCGTCACCCTGGAGGAGGGCGGCCGCTACAGCCTGCGTCTGGCCCACGACCGGCGCGGACCGCGCGCCTACGACGGGCTGCTCGACGAGTTGTTCGGAGGCGACGACGCCACCCGTCACACCTTCGAATACCGGGTGCGCCTGGCCTGCGCCGCCCAGCAGATGGTGGAGACGGTCACCGCCCACCAGCTGCGGGCGCTCGCCGGGGCGAGTGACCTGCGGGACCTGATCTTCGAGGGAGGCCTGGCGCTCAACTGCGTCAACAACACGAAACTGCTGGAGGAGACGCCGTTCGAGCGGATGGAGGTGAGCTTCGGAGCGAGCGACCCCGGCATCTCGATCGGCGCCGCCGCACACGTCGCGTTCGAGCAGGCCGATCCCGTCACCGCCGCTATAGCGCCCTACACCGGTCCCGCGTACGACGCCGACGACATCAGGAAGGTCCTCCAGCGGCACGAATCCGCACTCGTCTGGGAGGAGATACCGGCCGCCGAAGTGGCCCGGAGGACCACGGACCTGCTGTCCGCGAAGAAGGTGGTCGGCTGGTTCCAGGGCCGCACGGAGTTCGGCCCCCGGGCGCTGGGCAACCGCAGCATCCTCGCCGACCCCAGCCACGCCGACATGAAGGACGTCATCAACAACCGGGTCAAGCACCGGGAGCCGTTCCGGCCCTTCGCGCCGATCGTGCTGGAGCGGGACGCCGCGAAGGTCTTCGAGCTGGGGAAGAAGGAGCGTTCCCCGTACATGACCTTCGTCTTCCCGGTGCGTCCGGAGTACACCGAGAAGATCGCGGCGGCCACACACGTGGACGCCACCTCCCGTATCCAGACCGTCACGGAGGAGGACAATCCGCTCCTGGCGGAACTGCTGTCGGAGTTCACCGCGCGGACCGGGGTGCCGTGTCTGGTGAACACGTCCTTCAACGTGGCGGGCGAGCCGATCGTCTGCTCCCCCGAGGACGCCGTCGCGTGCTTCCTCGGCACGGACATCGATCATCTGGTCATCGGGGACTTCGTGGTCTCCAAGAACTGACCGCCGACACGCACCATCCGAAGAGCGGCCCGCCGGGAACCCCGGCGGGCCGCTCTTCGTGTTCATGGGATTGAACGACCCGAGCGCTGACCTTCATGGCACGCTCACCGACACTGGTTCCCGCCCGCCGCGTACGAGGTGAGGACCTCCGGCCGGTGCGGGCACCTGGCGTCAGTCGTTATCAGTCGACGTGCTGATGGTGTGGGGTCGGCGCAGCAGGTCGCCGAGGCCCCGTTCCAGCAGGTGGAAGGCGTGCTGCGTGGCCGCTACCGCGTCGCTGTAGACCGAGTCGGGGGACTCTCCGGTGATGACGCGGCGAGCGTTCTGAACGGCCAGAACCTCCTGGACCGCCAGTATCTGCGCCGCGATCAGTGAGGCGGACACCTCCGAGGCGCCCTCCTCGGCCAGCACTTCGGCCAGCAGACTGCGACTCTGCTGCTGGTAGTACAGATTGCGCGCGGTGAGCGCTGGTGTGTCGGCGATGAGCTTCTGCAGACGTCGGACATACGGGGACGCGCTCAGGCCGGTCATGGGCTGGCGTTCGGCAAGGGCGGTCAGCAGGTACTCCCGCATCGCGCCGTGAGGGGTCTGCCCCGGTGGCCGTTCGCGGACCGCGCACGCCGGCTCGTCGATGTGGCGCTTTCCCGCCCCCAGGATGAGGTCTTCCTTGCAGGCGAAGTAGTTGAACACCGTCTTCTTGGAGACCGAGGAGGCTGCGGCGACCTCGGCGACCGAGACCTGGTCGAACCCTCGTTGCTCGAAGAGGTCGAGAGCCGTCGTCATCAGAAGTCGCCGCGTCTGGTCCTTCTTCCGTTCGCGCAGACTCACAGGCTGGTCCATGCCGCCACTGTACGAGAGAAGGAGGAAAACTGGTGTAAAGATACACCTGGCGTAAAGATACATCTGGTGTATTTTCTTGTTACGGTCGAGGTATGCCGACACCGCACGTTCCTGGGTCACCACCCGCCGCCGGTGGTCCCTCTCCGGGCCTGTTCCTCTTGCTTCGGGGGCGTCTGCGCCCCTGTGGCGGGCTCATCGCAGTCGCCTGCGTTCTGCAACTGCTCCAGTCCCTGGCCCTCCTTGCGCTACCGACGCTGACGGCCGGCATCGTCGACTGCGGCATCGTCGCCCAGGACACCGGCTACATCGTCGGGCACGGCGGGATCATGCTTGCCATCGCCGCCGTTCAGGCAGCCTGCTCCGCAGGTGCCGTGTATCTCGGCGCTCGGGTGGCGATGAACCTGGGCGCCGATTTACGGAGCGCGGTGTTCACCCACGTACAGCGCTTCACCACCCGCGAGATCGGTCACTTCGGTGCGCCGTCCCTGCTCACCCGGACCACCAACGACGTGCAGCAGGTCCAGACCTTGGCCTTCATGGCGCTGACGCTCCTCGTGACCGCCCCCTTGATGGGCGTAGGCGGGATCGCGCTCGCCGTGGAGCAGGACGTGCCCATGTCCGCCGTGCTCCTGGTGGCCGTCCCCGCGATGGTGGCGGTGATCGGGTTCCTCATCGTCCGGCTGGTCGGGCCGTCGCGTGTTATGCAGCGGCGTATCGATGCCGTGAACCGGGTGATGCGGGAGCAGATCGCCGGTATGCGCGTCATCCGGGCCTTCACCCGCGACGCGCATGAGCAGCGCCGGTTCCAGGGGGCCAACGCCGACCTGACGGCGGTCGCCTTGCGGGTGGGGCGGATTCAGGCGTACTTCGGCGCCTCGGCCGGACTGATTTCTCAGCTCGCCTCGATCGCGGTGGTTTCCGTCGGTGCCTGGCGGGTGGCCGACGGCGACCTTCAGCTGGGTTCGCTGGTGGCGTTCCTGAACTACCTTGCCCTGATTCTCACGGCCGTGATGATGGCGATGGGCGTATTCATGAGTGCCCCGCGAGCGAAGGTCTGCGCCGGTCGCATCAGTGAGGTGCTCGCCACCGAGCCCGGGATCACCGAACCATCCGCGCCGACCGGGCCACAGCTCGCGGAGGGGTGCCTGGAGCTGCGTCACGTCACCTTCCGGCACCCCGGCGCCGAGCGGCCCGTCCTGCGCGGACTCGACCTGGTCGCCCTGCCCGGCCGGACGACGGCGGTCATCGGCTCCACCGGCGGCGGCAAGTCGACGCTCGTCCACCTCGCGGCCCGGCTGCTGGACGCGGACAGCGGGACGGTGTCCATCGACGGCATCGACGTACGGCACATGGACCGCCGCACCCTGTCCGCCGCGGTCGCGCTCGTACCTCAGCGGGCCTACCTCTTCTCCGGAACGATCGCCTCGAACCTCCGTTACGGCGACCCCACGGCGGACGACGACGAGCTCTGGCACGTGCTGGAGGTCGCTCAGGCACGGGACTTCGTCGCGGCTCTGCCGGACGGGTTGGACACGGCCGTCGGCCAGGGCGGCAGCACCCTCTCCGGCGGGCAGCGTCAGCGTCTGGCCATCGCCAGGGCGCTGATCGCCAGGCCACGCCTCTATCTCTTCGACGACGCCTTCTCTGCCCTGGACAACGCGACAGACGCCGCTCTGCGTGCCGCCCTGGCCGACGAGATCGGCGATGCCACGCAGGTGGTCGTCTCCCAACGTGTGTCCACCATTCGCACCGCCGACCGTATCGCGGTACTCGACGGTGGTCGCATCGAAGCCTTCGGCACCCACGAGGAACTGCTGGACCTCAGTCCCGTCTACGCCGAGATCGCCGACTCGCAGCGTGCCCTCCAGGAGACGACGTGACGTCATCGCCAGACCACCCCGCCCGCCCGCGCGCCACCCTGCTCCGGGTTCTCGGCGGGCTGCGCCCGGACCGGGCCCGCATGTGCGTCGTACTCGCACTCGCCGTCCTCACCACCGCGATGACGGTCATCGTGCCGGCCCTCCTCGGCCGGGCCACCGACCTGATCGTGGAAGGCGTGAGCGGGGACGGCATCGACGTCGGCGCGCTGCGTACCGTCCTGGCGACCGCCGGGCTCCTCGCCGCAGCAGCCTGGGTGTGCCAGGTCGCCCAAGGCCGCCTGATCGCCGTCACGGTGCAGCGGATGGCGAGTCACCTCCGGGAACAGGCCGACTCCAAGCTCTCCCGGCTGCCGCTGCGCTACTTCGACACCCGCCCGCGCGGTGAGGTTCTTTCCAGAGCCACCAATGACATCGACAACCTCACCCAGACCGTGCAGCAGGTGTTCGCCCGTGCCCTCGCCTCACTGCTGCTCGTAGTCGGCACCATGACCATGATGCTGCGCATCTCCCTCCTGCTGACCACGGTCCTCCTGGTGACGGTGCCGGCGACGCTCTGGGCTGCCAGGACCGTCGCCCGGCAGGCCCGGCCACAGTTCTCCCGGCAGTGGGCGGCCACCGGTGCTCTCAGCGGCCATATCGAGGAGATGTACACCGGCCACGAACTCGTGACCGCCTTCGACCGCCGGGCCCAGGCGGCGCGCACTTTCGCCGAGCACAACGACGCCCTGCGCGCCGCCGGTATCAAGGCACAGCTGATCTCGGGCCTTATCGCCCCCACCTTGACCCTCCTGTCCAACATCACCTACGTCCTCGTGGCGGTGATCGGCGCACTGCGTGTGGCCTCCGGCGCCCTCTCGGTAGGGGACATCCAGGCGTTCTTCCAGTACGTCCTGCAGTTCGGCCAGACGACCGGCACGATCGCCTCCCTCACCGGGCAGGTCCAGTCCGCGGCAGCCTCCGCCGAGCGTGTCTTCGAGCTCCTCGACGCGGAGGAGGAGGAACCCGACACGGTGGACGCACCGAGTGTCGGGTCCGTCAGGGGTCGCGTCGCCTTCGAGGAGGTGTCCTTCCGCTACCAAGCGGACGAACCACTGATCGAGGACCTGTCGCTCACCGTCGAACCGGGCCGAACGGTGGCGATCGTCGGACCCACCGGTTCCGGGAAGACCACTCTCGTCAACCTGCTGATGCGCTTCTACGAACCCGACAGCGGACGTATCACCCTGGACGGCACGGACATCACCCGCCTGCCCCGCGGCGAACTCCGCGGCACCATCGGCATGGTGTTGCAGGACACCTGGCTCTTCGGTGGCACCATCGCCGACAACATCGCCTACGGACGACCCGACGCACCCCGCGAGCAGGTGGAGGCCGCCGCCCGTGCCGCCCGCGCCGACGGGTTCATCCGTACCTTGCCCGAGGGCTACGACAGGCGGCTCGACGAGGAAGGCGGCGGACTCAGCGCGGGAGAACGGCAACTGCTCACCATCGCCCGCGCCTTCCTGACCGAGCCGTCCCTCCTCATCCTGGACGAGGCGACGAGCGCGGTGGACACCCGCACCGAGCTCCTTGTCCAGCAGGCCACCACCGCCCTCCGGCGGGGCCGTACCAGCTTCGTCATCGCCCACCGTCTGTCCACGATCCGTGACGCCGACGAGATCCTGGTGATGGAAGCGGGGCGGATCGTCGAGCACGGCAGTCATGAGGCGCTATTGGCCGAGGGCGGTGCGTACGCACGCCTGTACGCGGCCCAGTTCGCTTCCAGTCCGGCCGCCTGAGGATCGGCCCGAAGGCGCCTGGGCCGTCGATGCCGCGTCGGTGCGGGCGAAAAGGGGGGCTCGCTGACCGGGCCGAATCCGGCCGATCGCGGCAAGAAGGGCAGCAAACTCCATGTGCTGTCCAAGGCCCAGGGCCTGCCGCTGGCCGTCGCGGTGTCCGGCGTGAACGTGCACGACAGCCAGGCGTTCAAGCCGTCGATTCCCGGCATCCCCGCCGTCCGCTCCCGGCGCGGACCACGCCGGAGGAAGCCGGTGAAGGTCCGTGCGGACAAGGCGTACTACTCCGCAGAGCACCTCCGCCGGCTCCGCAGCCAGCACCTCATCGCACGGATCGCCCGACCCGGTATCGAGGCAGGCGAGCGGTTCGGCCGGCGCCGCTGGAAGATCGAGCGGTCGATCTCCTGGCTCTTCGGCTACCGCCGCCCCACCGTCCGGTATGAACGAAAGGGCAGCCATTTTGTGGCCTTCCTCAGCCTCGCCGGCCCTCACCTGCTACAAGAAGCTCGCGAAACTCACCACGTGAGACCTGCGCCGCATCGAGCCCTCGTGTGCTCGCAAGGTCCTTCCAGAGGCCTTGGGGGCATGCAACCGCTGTCGGCTCGTCGGAGTGACGGCGATCACGGGTACCCACGGGGGAGAGCTGCGTAGGCTTGCGGAGTCGTTCTGGTGGATCTTGGGAGGGTGAGTGGGCCCCCCGTCACCTGGCGAAGTGTCAGAAGAGTCAGCAAGTGGTCAGCGCGAGTCCTGAAGAACCAGGGGAACGCTGCCCGGACATGCGACTCGTTGTAGAGTAAGGAAACAGCCCTTGACCTGCAAAAACGCAGGCAGGGAGCCTACGTCCAGGAGTGCCTCGATGATACGTACGATGTTCAAGTCCAAGATCCACCGGGCCACCGTCACCCAGGCCGACC
Organism: Streptomyces sp. NPDC048142; assembly: GCF_043202835.1. Lineage (NCBI taxonomy): Bacteria > Bacillati > Actinomycetota > Actinomycetes > Kitasatosporales > Streptomycetaceae > Streptomyces > Streptomyces sp. NPDC048142. Next base: position 33,945 of record NZ_JBIDBC010000031.1, on the reverse strand, counting down.
TGCACTACGTCGGTTCCGTGACGATCGACGCCGCTCTGATGGAGGCCGCCGACCTGCTGCCCGGCGAGCTGGTCCATATCGTGGACATCGACAACGGCGCCCGCCTGGAGACGTACGTCATCGAGGGCGAGCGCGGATCCGGTGTCATCGGGATCAACGGCGCGGCCGCACACCTCGTGCACCCCGGTGACCTGGTCATCCTGATCAGCTACGCACAGGTCGACGACGCGGAGGCCCGTGCCCTCGTGCCGAGGGTCGTGCACGTGGACGCGGACAACCGGATCGTGGCGCTCGGTGCCGACGCCTCGGCGCCGGTTCCCGGGAGCCGTACGGAGCGGAGCCCGCAGGCCGTCGTCGCGGGCGACTGAGGCAGCCGTCCGCGTTCCGGAGGTTCCGGATTTTCCGGACGGGCGGCGTGCACGTCCATGAACGAGAGAGCAGGAGCCATGGCGGAGAACGCAGCCGTAGAGATCAGGGACGACCGGGAGCACGGCAAGCTCGTGGCGTACGAGGACGGCGTGCCGGCCGGGACCATCGCGTACTTCGTCATGGACCCGGCTCCCGGCGCGCTGGTGGCCGTGCACACCGTCGTCCGGTCCGATCACGAGGGCAGGGGCATCGCCGGGGCGCTCGTGAGGGAGTTCTACGCCATGGCCGCCCGCGAGGACGTCCCCGTCGTCCCGCTGTGCCCGTATGCGGCGAAGTGGGCGCAGCGCCACCCCGACGAGGCGCCCGAGGCGTCGGCCGAGCTCGTCCAGGGCGCGGAGCGCCGGCTCAGGAGCCACCCCGAGCTGTTCTGACCGGCCACGCCCCGGCCCCGTACGGCCCCGGGGTGTCAGGTGCGCAGTTCCGTGGTGGACCCGCCGCTGGGTGTGAGGAACAGGGAATCGTCGTCCGGATGGGCGTGGACGGTGAGAGCGCTCGGCAGGGGCCATGGGATACCCCTTTCGCATCGACGGCATCAACGGCATTGACCGCATCGACGGTGGTGGTCACGGAGGCGTGGCGGGTCCGGGCGCCCGGCCGGAGTCCTGACCGCTCCGGGCGGGCCGGAACGCGTCGGCGCACGGCTGTATGCGCCGCTGCCGCCGGGCGTACGTGTGGACTCGGCAGGCGCGGGCAGCCGCACCGGGAGACGGTGGAGGAGAGCTCCATCTGTCCTGTTCGTGCCGTTGTGGAGGAACGCGATGACCCACCCGTACCCCGACCCCGTACCCCCCTCGCCGACGCCTCCGCCCGTACCGGGCCCGCCCACCCCGGTGCCCAGCCCGCCGCCCGTGCCTCCGGGGCCCGGGCCGGTGCCGCCCGGTCCTGCGCCGGACCCGATCCCGCAGCCGCCGGGCCCCGGCCCGGACCCCGTACCTGCGCCGGAACCCGAGCCCCAGCCTGCCGGGACCTGACCGGAGGCCGGTTCCGGTTCAGGCCTGCGCCTGGTCCTTGCCGGTCCTGTCAGTGAGGGTGAGGAGAGCCCGGCTGCGACCGCCGGGCCCTCCTCGGGCAGGTTCGCGCAGCGCTGGGCCGCGATGTCCGGGGCGCCGGGCGGCTCCGCGAGGACTCACTCGGTCGAGAGGCGGGGCCGGTGCCGCCTCCGGCCCGCGGCGCACCGCCGTCGCCGCCGTCACTCACTGTGCTCGTGCTCGATCAGCGCGTCCGCGTGTGCGAGACCGCTCTCCGCCGCGATGGCGTCCATCGACTGAGCGTCCCGCACCGTCGCGAACGTCACCGCGACCCCGTCGTCCTCCCCGTCGTGCCCGTCCCGGTTCTGCCCCGTCCCGTTCCGCCCCGCCACCGTCCGGAACCCGTACACCGCGGGACGGGGCAGGCTGTTGTACGCCCATGGGGTGGAGAAGTAGTACGCCCCCGTGTCGTACAGCACCACCACATCGCCCTCGGCCAGCTCCGGCAGCTCCCTGCCGTACGCCACCACGTCCCCCGCGAAGCAGCACGGTCCCGCGATGTCCTGCGCCAGCACCGGGCCGGCCTTGGGCGCGCCGTCCGGGCCGAACGCCCCGATCCGCAACGGCCAGGCGTCGGGCATGAGGACGGTACGGGTGGCGGTCTGCGCACCCGCGTGGGTCAGCGCGATCCGGCGGCCCCCGGCGTCCTTCGTGTACTCCACCCGGGCCCCGATGAATCCGTTCTTCGCCAGCAGCGACCGGCCGAACTCCGTGACCAGCGAGTAGCGCCCGGAGAAGACGCCGGGGGCCGCCGCGGTCAGGGCCGCCACATAGTCCGGGTAGGTGGGGTGCACGGACTCGTCGGCGAAGTTGACCGGCAGTCCGCCGCCGATGTCCACACTGGTGACCTGCCGGACGCCCAGCGTCGCGTTGATCTCCTCGGCCAGCTCGTACGTCCGTGCCACCCCGGCCGCGATCAGCTCCAACGGGCAGCCCTGGGAGCCCACATGGGCATGCAGCCGGGTCAGCCACGGCCGCTCCCTGAAGGCCCCCACGACCGACTCGCGAGCCCCCGGGTCGCGCAGCGCCACCCCGAACTTCGACGTCTCCGTCGCCGTGCTCATCGGCCCGATCGCACCACCGCCCACCTGCGGATTGACCCGTAGCCCGATGACCGAGGCGGTACCCGGGTTCCGGAGGGCGTCGATGCGCCGCAGTTCGTCGAGGCTGTCGGCGTTGACGGCCACGCCGAGGGCGAGCGCCAGCCGGATCTCCTCGCGGGTCTTGGCGGGGGAGTCCAGGACGACCCGGGACGCGGCGAACCCGGCCTCCAGGGCGAGGCGCAGCTCACCAGGGCTCGCCACCTCGCATCCCATGCCGCAGTCGGCGAGCAGCCGCAGCACCGGGATGAGGGAGCAGGCCTTGGCCGCGAAGGTGTGCAGCACTCCGGGCGCGGCGGCGAAGGCGCCGTGCAGGGCCCCGACGGAGGCGCGCACCCCCTCCGTGTCGATGAATCCGGCGACCGGGCCGCCCTCGCCCAGCAGCCCCTGCCTGACGGCCGCCCGGACGACGGCGTCGAAGCGGGCGGCGGGCGGCGCCGTGCCGTCCTCGTGGTGGGCGGAAGTCGTCTGCGTCATAGGCCAGAGTCCCTGATGGCTGCCCCCAGGTCTTCGGCGGAAAGCGGAAAGCGGAAAGCGGAAAGCGGAGCGCGGGGGACGGAGGGCGGAAAGCGCAAAGCGGAAACAGGGGCGCTCGGATGCCCGTCCCCGTGCGGCTGAGCGCCCGGGGTGTCAGGCGATCAGGCCGACCACGGCCTCCGGTGTCAGCATCCGGAAGGTGAAGGCCTGCTGGAAGTAGAGGTGCACGCTGGTGGCGTCGTGGTCCGCGTAGCCGATCGACAGGTCCTGGCCCAGGCGGAGCTCGAAGTCGCCGCCCCGGGTGGACAGCAGCACCCCGCCCTTGACCGCGGGGGCCCACAGGATCTCGTCGTCCACCAGGCGGCTCAGATGCGTCTTGACCGGATACCCGTGGTCCGAGGTCTCGGCCGCCTCGGTGAACGCGTCCGCGCCGAGCAGCAGCCGGTACGGTCCGTCGACACCGGCCAGCCGCAGCCGGGTGACGGCCTGGCTGACCGTCACCGGATAGTCCCGCGCGTCGGCGGGCAGCGGCAGCGGATCGTGCGAGGAACCGTCCCGCAGGCCGGTGATCCCGGCCGCCCCGTACCCGTCGATGATCGCCATGTCCTCGGCGAACGCACAGGTGCGCGCCGCGTCCTTGACGGGCTGCCAGTCGCTGTCGGCGGAGCCGCGCTCCACGTCGTCCACGGCCCGGCGGGTCACCGTGAACGGCACCCGCCACTCGATGACCGGCATCGACGTGCGGGCCCGCGCCACCACGTCCGGGGTGGGCGGATCGATGTCGCGCAGGTGACCGTCGCCCACGGCGGCCAGCGTCGGACCGTCCGGATCGGACACGTCGACGACGCGGCGGCCGGCGACATGGCGGCGGAAGGTACGCCGGGCCTCCTCCTCGATCTCGTCCCAGGCGGACGGGGTGACCGGTGCGAGTTCGCGGTGCAGATTGTTCATCACGGGGCACTTTCTTGCAGGCTGCCGATGTGCAGCGAACCGTGGTCGGGACCGGGCGTGAGGGGTTCCTGCCGCACCGGTGCGGGCACCGGTTCCGGCCGGTGCCCGGAGCGGTCCAGGACGGGCGGGGGCGGCGGAGCGTCGAGGAAGTCGGCGCGGGGCGCGAAGAAGAGCGAGCCGGTCACCGCCGTGGAGAAGTCCAGGATGCGGTCGTGCGTCCCGGGCGGATCGCCGAGGAACATGTTGCGGAGCATCCGCTCGGTCACGTCGGGATCGGCGGCGTACCCGATGAAGTACGTACCGAACTCGCCCCGCCCGAAGCTCCCGAACGGCATGTTGGCCCGCAGGATGTCGCGCTCGGTGCCGTCCGGATCGGTGATGGTGTTGAGCGCGATGTGGGAGTCGGCGGGCTTGTCCTCGTCCGAGAACTCCACGTCGTCGAACTTGGTGCGGCCGATGACGCGTTCCTGCTCCTCGACGGGGAGCCTGTTCCAGGCCGCCAGATCGTGCAGATACTTCTGCACGACGACGTAACTGCCGCCCTCGAACTCCGGATCGTCCGCGCCGACCAGAGCCGCCGAACGGGCGTCGTCGCCGACCGGGTTCTCCGTACCGTCCACGAATCCGAGCAGATCCCGGTGGTCCAGGTACCGGAAGCCGTGCGTCTCGTCCACGATCCGCAGGGCCCCGCCGAGCTTGTCGAGCAACTGTGCCGCCCACGCGTAACAGACGTCCATCCGCTCGGCCCGGATGTGCAGCAGCACGTCTCCCGGGGTCGCCGGGGCGTGGTGCAGAGGCCCCCGCAGCTCCGGGAACGGGTGGAGGTGAGCCGGGCGGGGCCCGGCGAACAGCCGGTCCCAGGCGCCGGATCCGAAGGCCGCCACACAGGCGAGACCGGAGTCCGGGTACCGGAATCCGAGCGACCGGGCGACGGCCGCGAGGTCCGGCAGCACGTTGCGCACCGCGCTTTCGCCGCCCGGCTCGATCGTGCCGACCAGGAACAGCGCCGCGCTGGTCAACGGCGCCACGACGGGCTGGACGGAGACGGGATCGGGGAGGGGGTCGGGCATGCGCGCACTCCACTACGAGGGTGATATGAGGCGGAAACGGGGCTTGACGGCGTGAGACGGGACATCGGGGAACCGCGGGACGGGACATTGGGGAACCGCGGGACGGGACATCGGGGGAACAGGCCTCGCAGCCACTAAGCCACGCCCCGCATCCGGCCGCACGCGGGGTGGACCGGCCGGGGGAGCGCCGGCCCGGACCGCGCACCGGCCCGCGCTCAGCCCACCTCGGCCTCGGACCGCACCGCGCACCGGCCCGCGCTCAGCCCACCTCGGCCTCGGACCGCACCGAGCACCGGCCCGCGCTCAGCCCGCCTCGGCCTCGGACCGCACCGAGCACCGGCCCGCGCTCAGCCCGCCTGGGCCTCGGACCGGTCGCCGCCCCGGAGCGTGCGGAGCGAACCCTTCCGGTCCGTATGCCGGTAGGTGTGGTCCGCTTCGGTCAGGGGAGTACGGGCCCGGGGACAGCCGGGTACAGAGGCGGGCGCTCGCCGGCCGCCCGTTCAGGGCGACGGCGGGGCGGCCGTGCCGCTGGTGGTGCCAGGAACCGGCCCGGCCTCCAGGAGCGCGTCGTCGTCCCCCGGCTCGGGGATCACATGCATCGCGGCCTCCTCGGCCGACGCCGCCGCGCCGTCGATGCCCACATCGCTGGCGGTGAGAGTGGCCGGGACGCGCCCGTCGGCCTGCTGGGTCAGCCGTCCGGCACGGGCGACACCGACCTCGTCGTCCCAGAGCTCACCGTCACCGTCCACCAGATCGCCCACGCCGTCGCCGACGGAACCGTCTGGCTCGGGCACTTCCCTGGTCAGCCGGGTTTCGAGGGACTCGCCCGCGTGCCGTTCATTGGCCGTGGTGCCGAGGCCGTCGACCGCCCACGGGCGGTCCGGCGGCGAATATCCCTCGTCCAGGGGGTCGCCGGTACCGGACGGATCCATGAGCGTGTCATCGGCGCCGAGCTGTTCGCCGGGATCGGAAGCCTCGGGCTCCTGGGGCTGGTAGACGTCGTCCCCCCAGTCGGTGTCGCTCATGGCGCGTCCTTTCCTCCGGGAGTACCGAGTTCTCCTGTCCCCTTGTACGCAATTCCACTCCCGTCACGCTCCGGCCGCAAAGGGAAGATCGGTTTCCGGTGCCCGGTGCAGGGGTCGTGAACCGGTCCGTGCGCAGGTCGCGGCCTGTTCGCCGCGCATCCAGGCGTACGGGGAGTCCGGGGGCGATCACCACCAGCAGGGACGGCAGCCGCCGCACGGAAGCGGAAGCGGACGCGGACACGGGCAGCCGCAGGGGCAGAGCCGTACGGGTGGCCGCCGCAGGAGCGGCAGCCGTACGCGGGAGCGGGACCCGCCCCGTGGGACGCGCGGACCGAGCCTGCCGGGCAGCCCGCCTCCGCCCCCTGGAGCGCGCAGACCGGTCCCTCCGGGCCGACCTCGGCTCCGCCCGGAGGGACCGGGCGGAGCCGAGGCCGGGACCGCGCTCCTCGTGTCGTGCCCGGATGTGAAGACAGTGGTCAACCCCAAGCGAGGCATCGCCTCCGACGTCCGGGCCCGCTCCGGTGTCCGTCCCGGTCGGGGCGGACCGGGGCCCTTCCCACCGCACGTACACTCGGCCCATGGGACACAGCGCCGAACCGAGGACCTGCCCCCTGAGGGCCGCCTCCGCGCTGCCCCCGGCCGCCGCCCGCGCGGCCGTGCCCCCGGCGCCCGCCGACGCGGCGCCCGGAACGGGCCGTACCGCACTGCACGGCCACGGCTAGCGGTCCACGCGGCCGTTCCCGACAGCTGCATCCGGCGCTCCCGGCCCCCGGCGTCACCGCCCCCGCCCCGCCTCCCCACACCGGCACCACCTCTCCGGCCCGCTGAGCGCCGGAGCTCACCGTCGCCTCCGGCGCTCGCCGGAGGCGAGAGTCACGATCGGCTCCACAGCTTTACGGCTCCACAGCACCACGTCACCACAGCTCCACGCGGCCCACGGCGCACCCGCCGGGCCGCTTCCCGGCGACGGCCGCACCACCTGGCCGGCGCCGCACTCGAAGGGATCATCGTGAAGCTGAGCGACCTCATGGCCGGGCAGGTCCACCACGTGCTGCGGGGAACCCCCGACCGTACGGACGTCACCGCCGGAGCGACGTTCGACGCGGACCGGGTCACCCCCGGTTCCGTCTTCGCCGCGGTGCCCGGCCATGCCGCCGGCGGCCCGGCTGCCGTCGCTCCGGCCGTCGCTCGCGGCGCGGTCGCCGTACTCGTCGACGAACAGGCGCCGCCGCTGCCCGCGGCGGCGGGCGACGTGTGCGCCGTACGCGTCCCCGACGTCCGCAGGGCGGCCGCGGTCCTCGCCTCGCGCTACTTCGGCGAGCCGGGCCGGGCGATGGACCTGATCGCCATCACCGGCACCAACGGCAAGACCTCCGTCTCGTACATGACCGAGTCGGTGCTGCGGCTCGCCGAGGGGGTCCGGGTCGGGGTGATCGGCACCGCGGGCAGTCGGATCGGGGACGAGCCCATCCCGATGCCCCCCTCGGTGCTCACCACTCCGGAATCGCCCGATCTCCAGTATCTGCTGGGACAGATGCGCGACCGTGCCACCGGCAGCGTCGTCCTGGAGGCCACCTCGATGGGGCTGCTGACGCACCGTCTGGACCGTACGTTCATCGACGTCGGCGTCTTCACCAACCTCACCCAGGACCACCTCGACGACCACGGCACCATGGAGAACTACCGGGACGCCAAACTCCGCCTCTTCCAGGGGCTGTGCCGCCGCGCCGTGGTCAACGCCGACGACTCGGTGGGCGCCGGGATCCGGGAGCTGATGCCCGACGCCGTGACCACGTACGCGCTGGACGGTGACGCCGACTACCGCGCGAGTGATCTCACCGTGGACGCCTCGGGCACCCGGTTCACCCTGCACCACGACGGCCGCAAGTACCCGGCGGCGATCCCGGCGCCGGGCCGGTTCTCGGTCTCCAACGCGCTGGCCACGGTGGCCGCCTGCCACGTCCTCGGGCACGGTCTGGCCGGGCTGGTCGACGCGCTGGAGCGGATGCCGCAGATTCCCGGGCGCTTCGAACGCCTCCAGACCCCCGGCGGCGCCTCGGTGATCGTGGACTACGCCCACTCGCCGGACTCCCTCAGCAAGGTCCTCACCACGATCCGGGGCTTCGCCCGGGGCCGGGTCATCACCGTCTTCGGCTGCGGCGGCGACCGCGACACCACCAAGCGCGCCGAGATGGGGGCCATCGCCGGCACCCACTCCGACCTGTGCGTCCTCACCTCCGACAACCCCCGTTTCGAAGACCCCGAGGCGATCCTGGACCAGATCGCCGTGGGCATCGCGTCGACCGGGACACCTTTCGAGCGGATCACCGACCGCCGCCCGGCCATCGCCGCCGCGCTGGCGGAGGCGGGGCCGGCCGACATCGTGCTCATCGCGGGCAAGGGCAGCGAACCGCACCAGAGCATCCGGGGCGAACTGCTGCCGTTCAGCGACATGGCCACCGTGCGTGAGCTGATCGGCGCATAAGGGCTGTCCCGTCATCCCTGACGGGCGCACGACGGCAGCTACGGCACCTCGCCGCGTTGTCGGAACGCCCGAATACATCCAGTATGCGGACGTCCCTCCGCCTTGCGACGCACCGAATCCGAGGCCGCGCGCTGATCCACCAGGGATTGCGGGACAGCCCTTGGCCCGGGATCAATCCGGTGGCACAGACTCCCGCTGACCTGGGACGATGGCCTGGTCGCGCCGAAAGCCGGACGGGGCAGGAGCAGGGGAGCGAGAGCCGTGGACGTCTTCACGACGAAAGCCGGGCGGGTACGGGGGCGGCGCACCGCCCGGGATCGCGGCATCGTCGCCGTACTCGGACTCCCGTACGCGGCCCCGCCGTTCGGCGCCCGCCGGTTCCGGGAGCCGCAGCCGCCGGAACCCTGGGACGGCGTGCGGGACTGCACCGCCTTCGGGCCGATCGCTCCCCAGTCGGCCGAACTGCCGGGCGCGCCGGTCTGGTCGCCCGGTGACGAGGACATCCTCACGCTGAACGTCTGGACGCCCGCCGACGGTCCGGGCGACCTGCCCGTGCTGGTCTGGATCCACGGCGGCGCGTACGTCTTCGGGTCCTCGGCCCAGCCCGACTTCGACGGCACCGCACTGGCGGGCCGGGGGCTCGTCGTCGTCACCGTCAACAGCCGCCTCGGCTTCGAGGGGTTCGGCCATGTGCCCGACGCCGACGACAGCATGCCCTTCGCCGACACCGACGGCAGCATGCCCTTCGCCGACGCCGACGGCAGCACGCCCTTGCCCGACACGGACGGCACCGCCACGCCCTTCCCCGAGGGTGACAGCGGCGGCGGGCCCTTCCCCGACAACCGGGGCCTGCTCGACCAGATCGCCGCCCTGGAATGGGTCCGCGACAACATCTCCGCGTTCGGCGGCTCGCCCGACCGGGTCACCCTGGCCGGGCAGTCTTCGGGCGCCACCTCCGTGGCCTGCCTGACGGTGGCCGGCCGGGTGCGCGGCCTGTTCCGCCGAGCCGTCCTGCACAGTGCCGTCAACGCCTTCGCCACGGTGGAGCAGGCGGCCCGGACCACTGCCGAGGTCGCCGAAGCGGCCGGGGTGCCCGCCACCAGTGCCGGGCTGCTCGCCGCCCCGCCGGAGGTTCTCGTGGCCGCCTCGGACCGGGTCTGTGAGCGGTACACACAGGACCCCGGCTCGGGGCAGCGCCACTACGACCCGGCGATCTACGGTCCGGTCGCCGACGGTGTTCTTCTGACCGCCGACCCGCTGGAGGCACTGGCGTCCGGAGCGGGCGGTGCGGTGGAGCTGCTGGTCTGCCACGCCACGGAGGAGTACTGGCTCATGGACGCGGTCGGCAGCAGCGCGAAGATCACGGCCGAGGAGCAACTGGCCGCCTTCGCCGCCGACTTCGGGCTCCCGGCGTCACTCGTCGACGGCTACCGCGAGCGCCTGCCGGACGCGCCGGTTCTCGATGTCTACCTGTCCCTCTACTCCGGCCTCCTGTTCGCCGAGTACAGCACCCGCCTCGCCGAGGCCCACGCCCTGGCGGGCGGCCGGTCCTTCCTCGCCCGCTTCGACCGGCGCCGGGACCGCGCGGGACAACGGGTACGCGCCTGGCACTGCTCGGACATTCCGTTCGCGTTCGGCAACCTCCATGAGGAGAGCGTTCACTTCCTCGTCGGAGGCCCGCCCGGAGCAGCCGACCAGGAGCTCTCCCGGCGCATGACCCGTGCCTGGGCCGAGTTCGCCGCCCACGGCGACCCGGGCTGGAGCGCCCTCGACGGACCTGCCGGGAACGGGGCGGCGGTACGGGTCTGGCGTACGGCGGAAGAGGAGGCGGACGCGGACGCGGCCCGGCACCCGGGAGGAGCGCGGGCCGAGGGCGTGCGCGGGGCGGAGCACGGTCACGGACCTGAAGACGGGCTCGGGCGAGGGCCGGAGGGCGGGTTCCGTGATCTGTGGCGTACGGCCGGCCTGCCCCTGCTGGCGCCCTGAGGGTCAGCACCGCCCAGCGGCAACGGGACGGTGCTCAGCCGTTGGCACAGCTTCACGAAGTGGTCAAGGTTGGGGGCGTACGGCCGGGCGCCGGTGACGCGTTCCGGACAGCGGCAAACGGCCAAGCCGGGAACCCCCGTCACCGACGCCGTGCGCGCCGTGGCGGGCTTCAGCGCCGTGCCAGGGCCAGCACGCTCAGCCCGAACATCAGGACGCCCAGGGGGAGATGGACCGACGGAATATGCGCGATGCCGACCGCGACCTGGACCGAGGCCAGGGCCAGGAAGCCGGACGCGTGCAGGACGGGCCGGGGCGAGCCGCCGCCCGGCTTCCAGGCCAGCACCGCCGCGAGCACGTACAGCATCGACGCCCCGTACATCACGCGTGCTCCGACGCTGTGCAGCAGCTCTCCGTAGGCCGAGGTCATCAGCAGCCCCGAGGAGACCGCCTGAAGGAAGATGGTCAGGGTCTGCAGAGTGATCGCGATCCGCAGAAACGAGAAGCCGTGCCGTGCTGTCACCTGGATGGCCATGCCATGCTCCGTTTTCTGCCCGTGGGCAGTCGATCGATAAGGTCTCACCAGCCCGACGACGCGGGCCGGTGAAAGGTAAGGCGAGGGGCGGTCGGGAACATGGGACGGCAGGGGTGAGCGCCGGGGGAATAGCCGGTGAGCGCGGCCAACTGATCAATGTGGCGTACCGGTTGCTCGGCTCGCTGGCCGAGTCCGAGGACGCCGTGCAGGAGGCCTACGCGCGCTGGTACGCGCTGCCACGGAGCCGGCGGGACGAGATCGTGTCGCCCGGAGCCTGGCTGACGACGGTGACCGGCCGCATCTGTCTGGACGTGCTCGGTTCGGCGCGGGCCCGGCGCGAACGCTACGTCGGCGCGTGGCTGCCCGATCCGCTGCCCGACCCCGTCGGGCGCGGTCACGACCGGGGCTCCGACCCCGCCGACCAGATGGTCCTGGACGAATCGGTGACCATGGCCTTCCTCGTGGTCCTGGAGGCGATGACTCCCGCCGAGCGCGTGTCGTTCGTCCTGCACGATGTGTTCCGCTACCCCTTCGCCGAGATCGCCGGCGTCCTCGACCGAACCCCCGCCGCCTGCAAGCAGCTCGCGGCCTCCGCCCGGCGGCGGGTGCCCGCCGCCCCGGCTCCGGTGACGGCGGACGCGCGGACCGACGCGGTGCGGCGCGTCAAGGAGGCATGGGAGAACAAGGACATCGCAGCCCTCGTCGCTCTCCTCGACCCGGCCGCCGTGATGACCGCCGACGGCGGAGGTCTCGTCGGCGCGGCCCCGCGCCCGATCGAAGGAGGCGCGCGCATCGCCCCGTACATGGTCGCCATCGCCGACCGGGCCCCGGGGCTCGAACTCCTGGAGCGGGCGGTCAACGGTGTGCCGGGCCTGGTGGCGCGGCGTGGCGTCGTCGTCGTGACCGTGGCCTCGTTCGATGTCGCCGAGGGGCGTGTCTCCCGGATCTGGGTGGTCCGCAATCCGGAGAAGCTGCGGCCGTGGGCGGTTCGCCGGGGGCGCTGACGAACCGTTGCCCCGATCGGCTGTCGGCTCCGTCGGCTCTGTCAGCGCAGGTCGAGCCGCATGAGGACGCGAGGGTGACCGGCCAGCACCGAGGTGGTGTCGGCGGCGTGGGTGAACCCGGCGCGCTCGAAGTTCTTCCGGATCCCGGCGTACGCCATCGTCGTGTCGACCCGGGTGCCACCGCTGTCGAGCGGGTACGCCTCGATCGCCGGCGCGCCGTGCGCACGGGCGAACTCGACCGCACCGGCGATCAGGGCGTGCGAGATCCCCCTCCCGCGATGACCGGGGCGTACGCGGATGCACCACAGCGACCAGACCGGCAGGTCGTCGACGTACGGGATACGCCGGCTGCGCGCGAAGGAGGTGTCCGAGCGCGGCGCCACGGCGGCCCAGCCGACCGGCTCGTCGCCGTCGTGGGCGAGCACCCCCGGCGGGGGCTCCGCACGGCACAGCTCGGCGACATACTCACCGCGGGCCGGCCCGCGAAGCTCGTTGTTGAGCTTGGCCGGAATCCGGTGGCTCAGGCACCAGCAGACGTTGGCCCCGGGTGACTTCGGACCGACCAGGGTGCGAACATCCTCGAAGGCCGAAGCCGGGCGGACGGTGATGGCCATGGCGCCCACGATGCCACGACGCACCCGGTGACACCCGCTGGGGAGCCGCCGGGGGACCCCGCCGCCGGCCACCAAGAGGCAAGGGGGCGCTGCCCGAGCCGTTAGTGCGGCGGCAGCCGCAGCGCCCCGGTGCCCTCGCGCACGTCGTGCACGAGCCGGATCTTCCCCACCGGATTGCCGTGCTCGTCCGTGGTCACCAGGGCCGCGTCGTCGCTGTTGACGCACCGCCCGCGTGTGTCCGGCTCGGGGCAGAACAGGACGTAACCGGTCTGCCGGTCGACGCGGCCCGGCTCCAGTCGCCAGATCCATTGGTAGGTGCTCATCACCACCCGGGGGTAGGTGGCGCGCAGTTGCTCCTTCACCGCGTTCTGCACGGTGTCGCCGAACTTCCGGCTCTCCCGGCGCGGGCGGACGACCCGGGCGCTGCCCGTCGTGTCGACCCGGCCCGCCTCGATCTCGTAACTCGCCGAGAAATAGGCACGCTTGGTGAGCGAGGCCAGCAGGTCCGGCCGGGTCAGCCGCATGAGCGTGGGCCAGGAGTCCTTGCCCCGATGGCGGCGGTCCGCGACGGAGGGGGAGACCACGTTCACGTACGAGGCCCGAGCCTTCGCCGCCTTGCTGTCGGCCCCGCTCGCCGTGACCCAGCGCTGGACGCACTCCCCGATCTCGCCGAGCACCTTCGTCACGGTGGCGTTCGTCGGCTCGGCCACGACGTAGGGCGGGGCGCCGGTCGGGCCGAGGGCGACGACCTCGTAGCCGCACGCGTCGAAGGCGCCCTTGAGCGCCCGGAAGTCCTCGGCCCGCTGCCGGCCGCGCTTCACCGCTTCGGCCAGCACGCCGGCGCAGTCCTTGCGGTCGCACAGGGCCGTGTCGGGCTTGTCGGTCCCGTCCGTCCTGTCGGCGTCGATGCGGAGCCGGACCACGGCGTCGCGGTCGTCGGTGACCGCGAACGTGACCTCCGAGCCGCCGGAGCCCGGGAAGAGCGTGCGTACTCCGATCGCCCTGAGCTGACCCGGGAAGTGCTTCCCTGCCAGTTCCTCCGCCGCCCGGCGGTCGTCCTCGGTGTCGACCACTCCGCACGCGCCCAGCAGTACCACCAGCGAACCCGCCAGTGCGGCGGTCAGTGCGGCGGTCAGTGCGGCTCTCCACCGCCTGCGGCGTGATCCGGTCATCATCTGCTCTTCCCCCCTGGGCCCGCTCCCTGGGCCCGCTCCCTGGGCCCGCTCCCTGGGCCCGCTCCCTGGGCCCGCTCCCTGGGCCCGCTCCCTGGGCCCGCTCCCTGGGCCCACTCCCTGGGCCCACTCCGTGGTCCCACCGCCCGGCCCGGCCCTTGGTCCCGCCCCCTGTTCCTGTGACAGACAGTAGGACGCGTGTCTGCGGGCCGGATGAGTACACCTACTCAGGCCCCGGTGCGCGGCGTCCTCGCACACCCCCTCCCGGCCGATCGTGCAATTGGCATGGACCTGGCTATTGAACTCCGCTACAGTCCGGGACGACATGTCTGAGAGCGCTCTCACGCGGCACGACCACCATGCGCTCCCGGATGCCTCCCGTTCCACCCCACGTCGCTGGAACAACAGGAAGGGTCACTCCCTTGAAACACGCAACCGTGCTGCGGACCGGTCTGTCCGCACTCCTGCTCCTCGGTGCCTGGGCCGCCGCCGGCCCGTCGTCCGCCTCCGCCGCCCCCACCGACTCCGTGCGGCCTCCCGCCTCCGCCGCCCTCCTCACCGCGATGCAGCGCGACCTCGGCCTCAGTGAGGCCGAGGCCCGCGCGAGGCTCGCCGACGAGAAGGCGGCCACCGCCCTGGAGCCGAAGGCGCAGCGCGCCGCGGGCTCCGCCTTCGGCGGCTCCTGGTTCGACGCGAGGACCGGCAAGCTGGTCGTCGCCGTCACGAACGCCGAAAAGGCCGGGGCCGTACGAGCCGCCGGGGCCGATGCCCGGCTCGTGAAGCACTCGGCCGCGCGGCTCGACGCCGCGAAGGCACGGATCGACGCCCTGCCCGCACCGGCCGGAGTGAGCAGCTGGCATGTCGACCCGGCGGCCAGCAGCGTCATCGTGAACGTCGTCGCGTCCGAACAGGGTGACAACGATGTCCGGTCCTTCGTCGCCAAGGCCCGCGAGGTCGGGCCCGTGACCGTGGAGACGACCGCCGAAGTCCCGCAGACCTTCGCCGCGGGAACGGTCGGAGGCGACCCGTACTACACGGGCAACGTCCGCTGCTCGATCGGCTTCTCCGTCCACGGCGGCTTCGTCACCGCCGGGCACTGCGGCGGCGCGGGTCAGTCCGTGCGCGGCTGGGACGGCTCGGCCATCGGCCACTTCCAGGGCTCGTCCTTCCCCGGCAACGACTACGCCTGGGTGAACGTGGCCAACGGCTGGTGGACCGTGCCGGTCGTCCTCGGCTGGGGAGCCGTCTCCGACCAGCTCGTCCGTGGCTCGAACGAGGCGCCGATCGGCGCCTCGATCTGCCGCTCCGGCTCCACCACGCACTGGCACTGCGGCAACGTCCTCGCCAAGAACGAGACCGTCAACTACAGCCAGGGCGCCGTGCACCAGATGACCAAGACGAGCGTCTGCGCCGAGGGCGGCGACTCCGGCGGCTCGTTCATCAGCGGCGACCAGGCCCAGGGCGTCACCTCCGGCGGCTGGGGCAACTGCTCCGGCGGCGGGCAGACCTGGTACCAGCCGGTCAACGAGATCCTCAACCGCTACGGGCTGACCCTGCACACCGCATGATCCGGGGAAGCCGTCCCGCCGCCCTCCCCGGCGGAGCGGCTCCCGCCGGCGGATGAGGGCGCCGGGGCCGCGAGCGGTCCCGGACGGCCGGATGCCATCGGCCGGCGAAGGCAGGAGTGGGCGGTCCCGCCGGTGGGCGGGGCCGCCTTCCTGCGGGGGCGCTGCCGTCCCGGTGCGGGGATTGCCGCAGCAGGCGGGGCGGCGGGGGCCGTGCGGAGCCGGAATCGGCCGTGAAGTGGCGATGCGAGCCCGGCCGGCCCGAAGTGCCCGGCGGGCCTGAAAACATCCCGCGAAACCCATCCCGCGAAACCCATCCCGCGAAACCCATCCCGCGACCCCATCCCGCGAACGCATCCCGGGGAGAGGAAAGTTGGTGGCTCATGCCGGATCCGGATGTGGTCTCTGTCGGGTTTTGTGGGGCGATATTCGGCCACGGACGGTCCCGGCGCGGCCGAGTATCACGTTTTGCTTGTGATCAGTCGCAGCCCCGACCTACGTTGCCCCTTGCGAGATGTCCCAAAGCCAGTGGGGGAGCCAAGTATGGCCGCGACCGGACGGCACCGCAGGTATCAGCCCAGCCGGATCAACCGTGCCTCGCTCGCGGTGACGGCGGGTGGCGCGGGCATCGCGCTCCCGCTCATCGCCGCGGCCTCGGCGGGGGCCGCTTCGGGTGAGGTCTGGGAGAAGGTCGCCGCCTGCGAGTCCAGCGGCAATTGGACCGTCAACACGGGCAACGGCTATTACGGCGGGCTGCAGTTCAGCGGCTCCACCTGGGTGGCCTTCGGCGGCACGCGGTACGCGCCGCGCGCCGATCTCGCCACCCGGGACCAGCAGATCGCCGTCGCCGAGAAGGTGCTGGACGGCCAGGGCCCCGGCGCCTGGCCCACCTGTTCCGTACGGGCGGGGCTCACCCGGGGCGGGGACGCGCCCGGGACCGCGCCGGAGGCGGGGGCCGACACGCAGAGCGCGGGAACCCGGCCCGTCCAGGCCGCGGCTCCGCAGAGCGCGCCGACCGGGCAGCCGCAGACCCGTCCGGCCACGGCGACGCCCACCCAGGTACCGGGCAAGCGTGACTCGTACACCGTCGCGAGCGGCGACTCCCTCTCCGGGATCGCGTCCGCCCAGCGGGTACGCGGCGGCTGGCAGGGCCTCTACGCGGCCAACCGCACCGTCGTCGGGAACGACCCGGACCTGATCTTCCCCGGACAGCGGCTGAGCCTCGACCGGAGCCGGGCGCCAAAGGCGGGGGAGCCGACGAGCCCCGGAAAGCCCGCGGGGCGGACCGCCCCGAAGCCCCCGGCGGCCGAACCCACGAAAGAGACACCCGCGCAGGCCGCGCCGAAGAGGGAAACGCCCCAGCCGGACGCCCCGAAACAACAGGCGCCCAAGGAAGAAGCGCCCAAGAAGGAAGCGCCCAAGAAAGAAGCGCCGAAGCAGGAAGCGCCGAAGAAGGCCGCCCCCGAGAAGGAGCAGCCCGCTCCGGAGCGCGCCGTGAAGCACTCCGGTCTGAGCGCCCCGGTGGCGGCCGGCACCGGCACCGCCTACCGGCAGGCCGGTTCCTGGTCCAGCGGGTATCACACGGGGGTGGACTTCCCCGTGCCCACCGGGACATCGGTGAAGTCGGTGGCCCCAGGACGCATCGTCTCGGCCGGCTGGGCCGGAGCGTACGGCTACGAGGTCGTCATCCGGCACAGCGACGGCAAGTACAGCCAGTACGCCCATCTCTCCGCGCTCCATGTGCGCGCGGGGCAGTCGGTCTCCGGCGGGCAGCGCATCGCCCGCTCCGGCTCCACGGGCAACAGCACGGGCCCGCACCTGCACTTCGAGATCCGTACGGGCCCCGGCTACGGCTCGGACATCGACCCGCTCGCCTACCTCCGGGCGGGCGGCGTCAGGGTCTGAACCGTTCGCTCGGCGGGGGAGCGCCGCAGAGTGGCTCCGCCGCGCCGCCGCTGCTCCGCGAGCGGGCCCTGCGTACCGAACTCCACCTGCGGCACCGCGTGCCCCGGCGGCAGGGGCGACGACATGTGCGCCACGGCCGGCCGCCCCGACCCGGGCCCCGGCACGACCGGTGACGGGGAGGAGTGACCGTCCTCCCGTCCCTCCGCGCCGGGCATCGCGTCGCCAGAGGCGGAGCCGGCGGCCGGGGCCGCGCGCTGCCCGACGGGGGCTGCCGCCTCGGGGTACGTCCGCCGCTCCTGGGCGTGCTCCGCGTTCAGCCGCTCCCGCGTCAGCATGATCAGACCGCCGGCGGCCACGGCTCCGCAGGAGAGAGCCAGGACGGTGCCCGGGACACCGAGGCGGAAGTGCTCGCCGAAGAGCGTGATGCCGATCGCGGCGGCCACCACCGGGTTGACCACCGTCACCGTCGCGAGCGGAGCCGTCAGCCCCGCACCCCGGTAGGCGGCCTGGGACAGGAACAGGCCCGCCGCCGCCAGCACGGCGATCACCAGCAGCGGCAGGACGCCCGAGCGGAGCGAACCGGACGTCCACTCCACGGCCACGGTCTTGGTGAACACCGAGGCCATACCGAACGCCGCGCCCGCGCCCGTGGCCAGGACGATGCTGCGCAGGACCGGCCTGCGCAGCGTACGGGCGAGCACGACGAGCGCGCCGACGGCCCCGAACGTCAGCGAGGCCAGCGCGATCTGCTCGGGACCGTTCAGCGTGTGCGGCGCGGCGTTCCCCGTGAGCGCCAGCAGTCCGCCGAGCCCGGCCGTCGCCATCAGCGCGCCGCGCCAGGCCGTCGCCCCGGCTCTCCGCCCGACGAACAGGGCCGCCATCGGCAGGGCGAAGACGATCGTCAGCGCGCCGAGCGGCTGGACCAGGCTGAGCGGTCCGTACGCGAGCGCCACCACGTGCAGAACCGCACCCGTGCCGTTGAGGAGGACGGCGACCCACCACACGCCGTTGCGCACCAGAGCACGCGAGGAGTTGTCACCGGTCGCGGCCACGCGCTCCTGGATGATCGCACCGGCCGCGTAGGCGACCGCGGAGATCAGTGACAGCAGCACGGACAACGCAAGGGAACTCATGTACACCACGATGTCCCGTCCGGGGCCCCACGTCGTCGTCCTTGAGACTGCACTTCGGCATACTGCCCCAGTAGTACACCCGTCGGACCGACGTCCTCCTCCCGACGGTAGTCCTGCCGCCCCCAGCCGTCAGAAGTTACCGCCCGGCGGATACGGTGAGCCGCGAGGACGGCACGGCCGGTGTCCGTACGGCCGGTCGCGGGAGCGGTCCGCAGACGGACCGGGAACCGAGGGGGAGCAGGGCATGGACCTGGTGCTACTGGGGTCGGTCGGGGGATTCTTCGCACTGCGGACCACCCCGGTGCCGGGCGGTGGACACCGGCCGCTGGAGCGGTTGTACGCGGGGGAGAACGGTCCTCTCGCCGCGCGTGTCGACAAGGTCGCCACGCGCCTCGCGGCCCCCGAGCGCAGGGTCGCCGCCTCCATCGCCCATCTCGGGCTGGCCGCCCGGCTCTGGTCCGTCGCCCTGGGCTCCGCCGCGCTCTTCGGGCGGATCCCCGCCCTGCCGCCCGGAGCCCTCCACTGGGACCCGTCGTCCACCTCGCCGGAGGATCTGTGGCTCGCGGGGACGACGGAGCTGCCCGGCACGGCCGCCCGGATCCGTGAGGAGGTCCAGTACGGGCATCTGGTCCCGCTGGCCGAGGCGTTCCGGCGCGACGGGAACATCTCCCCGCGGCTGTTGTGGGGCAACGCGGGATCCGCGCTCGCCGGAGCCGTACGCGAACTCGTCGCCTTCGCGCGCGCCCACGACCGGCCGGACGTGGCCGCACGGGCGCGGGCGCTGGCGGCCGAACTCTTCGACGACGAGGCGCTGCGCGACACCGGAGCACCGCACGGCCCGGCGTTCCGGCGGCGCAGCTGCTGCCTGTACTGGCGCTGCCCGGGTGGCGGGCTGTGCGGGGACTGCGTGTTCGACCGGGCGCCCGGACCGGCCGCGGCGGGACGGTAGCCGCCGGCCGGAAGGCTGAGGCGCGCCGAAGGAGCGGCGGGAGGCCTCGACTCGGTGAAGCGCAGGGTGCCCTCGCCCAGGGCCTCGACGATCAGGAGCGCCCACTTGCCGGCGACATCGGAGAAGATCTCCCGCGCCGGCGAGTCCGCGCGCCGCAGGTCCGCGTCTCGGGCGAGCCGCTGAACTGCTTGGTCACCATGAGGTTCCCCCGTCACCGAAAAGTGCGTTCTTCCATGTCAGCGGCCACTCTCCTACGGTTCCCGAGTAACCACGAGTGACCGGCACCGGCCGGTCCGGTGGAGCAGAGGGGGCATGTCCCCCGGAACGAGGAGGCGGGCAGGATGGCCATCACCCTGGTGAACCCGAGCAGACTGCCGGAGATCGGCGCCTACCAGCAGGTATCGGTCGCGACCGGATCGAAGCTGGTCTTCATCGCCGGACAGGTCGCCCGGGACGCGGCGGGAGCCACCGTCGGTGCGGGCGACCTCGCCGCGCAGGTCGAGCAGTGTTACGTCAACATCGGCACGGCCCTCGCCGCGGTCGGCGGCACCTTCGAGGACCTGGCGAAGCTGACCGTGTACGTCGTGGACTGGGCGCCCGGGAAGATGCCCCTGTTCCTGGAGGGGGTGTCCCGGGCCGCCGCGCGACTGGGGACCACCCCCGTACCGCCCGGCACGCTGGTGGGCGTCGCGGCCCTGGACATCCCCGAACACCTGGTGGAGGTCGAGGCCGTCGCCGTCCTCGACGCCTGACGGGGGCCCCGGAGTGCGGACGGGCGGGGAGCGCCGGCCGGGCTCAGGTGCTGAGCTGGAACTCCGCCCGGATCCGCTTGCCCACCGGCACCAGCTCGGCCGTGAGCCGGTCGCACAGGGCCACGACGATCTCCATGCCGTGACCGCCCAGGCGGGACGGGTCGGGGGCGTACAGCACGGGCATCGCGGTGCTGCTGTCGTACACCGTGATGCTGATGAGCTGCGCGTTGCCCTCCAGCTCCAGGAGATAGGGGCCGTGGCTGTAGCGGTCGGCGTTGGTGACCAGCTCGCTCACGGCCAGCATCAGGTCGTTGCGCGTGTGTTCGCCGATAGAGGCGAGGCACTCCATCGCGAGTCTTGTCAGGAAACGGTCGGCGAGCGCACGGGCCAGCGCGATGCAGCCGGGCTCGCCGTCGAAGACCTCTGCGCTGAGCAGTACCTCGGCGGAAGCCAGCCCCAGACCCGGGTCTTGCGGTGGGGAGGTGACCTGTTCGTTCATGTGCTCCAGCCAGGGCGCCGCAGTGAGGTCGGAGACCTTTTCCGCCATGCGTCTACCCCTGGCGAAGAATCCCACTCCAGGAGATCCGGACCGATCCTACGCACGTCCGCGCAACCGCACCACGGTCGCGGGGAACCCGTCGGCCCGGCGCATCGCCGCGCCGGTGGAGGAAGTCCAGCGCCCTGCCCGTCGCGTACGACGTGCGGGGCGCTGAGGGTCCTGTGGCCCCCGAAGGCCTCACGGGGCGAACGCCTTGTCCGCGAACTCGGGCGCGATCCCGATCCCGTCGTCCGACACGGTCAGGTGCCAGTCCTCGTCCTCGTGTACGCCGCCGACCGGGATCCGGCACGGGATCCGGCACGGGACGCTCTTCCGGCGGAACCTCCCCGCAGGATTACGCCTCGACGCCCATTCCCTTGCGCAGCTGCTGGACGATCCTGCTGAGCAGCCGTGACACATGCATCTGGGACACGCCCAGCTCCTCGCCGATCTGCGACTGCGTCATCTCCGCCCCGAACCGCATCTGCACGATCCTGCGCTCCCGGTCATCGAGCCGGTCCAGCAGCGGGGCCAGCGTGTGCAGGTTCTCGACGGTCTCCATGGCCGGATCCGTCTCGCCGAGGACATCGGCGTACGCCCGCTGCTCCTGGCCCGAGTCACTGTCCGCGGAAGGAGTGTCGAGCGAACCGGCCGAGTAGCCGTTGGCGGCCACGAGCCCCTCGATGATCTCCTCCTCGGGGAGGCCGAGGTGGGTGGCCAGCTCCTTGACGGTCGGGTCGCGGTCGAGCTCGGCGGAGAGCTGCTCCTTCGCCTTGGCGAGGTCCACCCGCAGCTCCTGAAGCCGCCTGGGCACATGCACCGACCAGGTGGTGTCGCGGAAGAACCGCTTGATCTCCCCGACGATGTAGGGCACCGCGAAGGTGGCGAACTCGACCTCGCGGGACAGGTCGAACCGGTCGATCGCCTTGATCAGGCCGATCGTGCCGACCTGGATGATGTCCTCGGTGTCGCCGCCGCGGTTGCGGAACCGGGACGCGGCGAAGCGCACCAGGGAGAGATTCATCTCGATCAGGGTGTTGCGCGCGTACTGGTGCTCGTGGGTACCCTCCTCCAGGACCTGGAGCCGGTCGAAGAAGATCTTCGACAGGGCCCGTGCGTCCTGTGGGGCGATCTTTCCGGCGTCCTCGACCCAGGGCAGCTCTCCGGTGACGTCCGCCGTCCGCGCACCGGTCCGGCCGTCGCTCAGCGGCGTCGTCGTCCCGGTGGCTCGCGCTGACATCGCCGTCATGGTGTCACCCTCCTGCTGCCCGATGTGTCGGACGGTCGCCTGCCCGGTCCCCGCCAGGTCATGCGCCCCTTGTTCCGTTTCTTTCCTTCCACTTCGTTCCCGCGGCCTCTCCCGCCGTCCTTCCCGCGCCTTTCCGCCGGGGCCGCTCGTACACCGCTCGAACGGAGCAGTGGCCCGCGCATGGCAAACTTGGGCGGGGTGTTTCGGCCTGCGGTGATCCACGATCCGCGGCGAGAAGATGACAGAGGAACGGCAATGACGGTGACAGAGGACAGCCCGGAGCTCGCTCCCGGAATCGAGGAGTTCGGTCCCGGCATCGACCCGGAGCGGCTGGCCGTCTGCCTGGGCGTGCTCGACGAGCTCGACCGGATCGAGGTGGACCACCCGGACGCGATCGCCGTCCGCCGGGCCACCGCCGGGATCTACCGCACCGTGAAGCAGCGCCGCCGCCAGGAGCGCCGCGCCGCGAAGACCGCCCACGACCGGGCCGTCACCGAGGCCACGGCGACCGGCTCGGCCGAGCGCATCGACGACGAGACGCAGGGCGTGCTGCCCTCCTCCTCCGCCCAGGCCGAGATCGCGGGCATCCTCCAGCGGCCCCGGTCCTGCTACATCTGCAAGACGCGGTACGTCGAGGTCGACGCGTTCTACCACCAGCTCTGCCAGTCCTGTGCCAAGGAGAACCGCTCCCGCCGCGACGCCCGTACCGATCTGACCGGACGCCGGGCGCTGCTCACCGGCGGCCGGGCGAAGATCGGCATGTACATCGCGCTGCGGCTGCTGCGCGACGGCGCGCACACCACCATCACCACCCGCTTCCCCAACGACGCGATCCGTCGCTTCAAGGCGATGGAGGACAGCGACGAGTGGATCCACCGGCTGAAGATCGTCGGCATCGACCTCCGCGACCCGGCCCAGGTCGTCGCGCTGGCCGACTCGGTCGCGGCCGAGGGCCCGCTCGACATCCTGATCAACAACGCCGCCCAGACCGTCCGCCGCTCCCCGGGGGCCTACAGCGAGCTGGTCGGCGCCGAGTCGGCTCCGCTGCCCGCGGGCGAACTGCCGGTCGCCGAGGTCATCGGCACCTTCGGCAGCGGCACGGTCGACCGGGTGGCCGCGCTGCCCGCCGCCCGCAAGGAGGGCCTGAGCGCCCAGGAGGTCACGGACCTCGCCCTGGTCACCGGCTCCGCCTCGCCGGCCCGGATCGCCGCGGGCACCGCGATCGACGCGGGCGGCCTCGTCCCGGACCTGCATGACAGCAACAGCTGGATCCAGACGGTCGAGGAGGTCGAGCCGATCGAGCTCCTCGAAGTCCAGCTCTGCAACTCCACCGCACCGTTCATCCTGATCAGCCGGCTCCGTCCGGCGATGGCGAGGACCACCGCGAAGCACGCGTACGTCGTCAACGTCTCGGCGATGGAGGGCGTCTTCAGCCGCGGCTACAAGGGTGCGGGACACCCGCACACCAACATGGCCAAGGCCGCGCTCAACATGCTGACGCGCACCAGCGCCCAGGAGATGTTCGAGAAGGACGGCATCCTGATGACGGCCGTGGACACCGGCTGGATCACCGACGAGCGCCCGCACCCGGACAAGATGCGCCTCGCCGAGGAGGGCTTCCACGCCCCCCTCGACCTGGTCGACGGCGCGGCCCGGGTCTACGACCCGATCGTGCGCGGTGAGAGCGGCGAGGCCCTCTACGGCTGCTTCCTCAAGGACTACGCCCCCGCGAACTGGTAACCCGAACGGCTCAACCGGCCCGCCGGTCCGAGCGCGGCGGCCCCGAACCCGGCCCAGGATGTTCCCTGGGCCGGGTTTTCGCGTACCCCGATGGCCGAAAGTGACCTACTGCACACGTTCTATCGAGCGCGGAGGCGCTCATTTGGTTACGCTGAGGCGAACGGACGCCATCGAGGAGCCCACGAAGGTTCCTCGACCGTCCTGGGACATGGTCGGTAACCCGGCTGCTGCCCCACCCCCAACCGGCGCCACCGCGACCGACATATCCCAACCCCTGCTCCGCGCGGGGCGGTCGCGCCCCGGCATCGCTGCCGGAGCGAAGGCGACGCCCCGGGCGACGCGACACGAAGGAGTGCGCGGTGACGACACCGGAACTGACCGAGCGCGAAATGCGCCCCGCCGAACGGAACAAGGAGCGGCCCGGCCGCCCCGAGAAGCTGCGGAACATCGAGGTCTGGGCCAGGTCCGCCCCGATCCGGCTCGCCGGATACGAGGACGACCTCGCCGAGCCGCACATCCTTCCCGGCATCGACTGAAGCACCGGCCGACGGCTCAGCGCGTCCTGCGGCCCGTCCCCCCGCCCTCCCGCTCCGGCGGCAGCGGCCGGGAGACGGGCCGCAGGAATTCCCGGACATAGGTGCGGTGCCACCAGCAACCGGTGGCCCGCAGCTCCCGGAGCCCGGTGAACCGGTAGCGGAACACCCGGGCGCGCACCTGCCGGGGCGGTGCGTCGGGGAACGGGTTGTGAGCGAGCAGCCGGAGCGTGTCCCGGTCGCCCTCCAGCAGCCGTTCGGCGAACGGCCCGAACCAGGAGCGCGCGTACGCGGGGGAGAGCGCCGCGAACCACATCATCCAGTCGAGCCGCAGATGGTACGGGGCGAACTGGCGCGGCAGCCGGCGCGGATCGCCCGGCTTGCCGCGGAAGCCGTACTCCCGCCACTCGGCGCCCTCGTGCGCCACCGGATCGGGGCTGCCCTCCACCACGACCTCCAGCCGCATCCGGCTGATCGAACCGAACGCCCCGTAGGTGTTGACCAGGTGCAGGGGATCGAAGGACCGGTTCATCGCCTGTCGCCGCGAGAGCAGATTGCGCGCCGGGCGGTAGCTGAGCACCAGCACCAGGACGGTGACCGCGATGACGACCACCTCGTACCAGAGCGGCGGCGGGACCTGGGCGGGCGGCGGTCCGGCCAGGGGAGTCCAGTCGATCGCGGAGAGCGCCAGCGCGATGGTGAGCCAGTTCAGCCAGGCGAAGTTCCCCGACAGGACGAGCCAGAGCTGGGTGAGGGCCATCAGGCCGGCGGCCGCGCTCGCCACCGGCTGCGGGGTGAACAGGAGGAAGGGCACCAGCAGCTGGGTGACATGGTTGGCGGCGACCTCCACCCGGTGCACGGGCCTGGGCAGATGGTGGAAGAACCAGCTCAGCGGCCCCGGCATCGGCTGCGTCTCGTGGTGGAAGTCCAGGCACGTCAGCTCGCGCCAGCACGCGTCCCCACGCATCTTGATCAGCCCCGCGCCGAACTCCACCCGGAACAGCAGCCACCGCAGCAGCCACAGCACCAGCACCGGCGGGGCCGTGTCCCCGCTGCCGAGGAAGACCACCAGGAACCCCGTCTCCAGCAGCAGCGACTCCCAGCCGAATCCGTACCAGACCTGCCCCACCTGGACGATCGACAGATACAGCACCCAGGGCAGCGCCCAGAGCAGCATGCCGCCCCACAGCGGCAGCAGACCGTCGAGACCGGCGATCAGGGCCACCGAGACGGCGCAGCCGCTCCAGGCGACGGCGGCGAAGAAGCGGTCCGAGTAGTGCAGCCGGAAGAGCCCAGGAGCGGCCCGCCAGGGCGTGCGCCGCAGCAGCTCGGGCACGGGCAGCATGCCGCGCTCGCCGATCAGCGCCCGGAACTGGAGCGCGGCGGAGAGGAAGGCGACCAGATAGACCACGGCCAGAGCCCGCTGGAAGATCAGCCGGCTCAGCCAGTAGCCGTCCGCGGTGAACCACTCCATCTCTGCCAGTATCGGCCAGGAGTCAGCTCGCGGCGACGATCCGGCGCAGCGTACGGCCGAGCCTGCGCGCGTACCAGTGCTGCACGGGCGGCACCAGCGGGCCGGCGAGCCGGGTGTACCAGGAGGCGGGGCGCGAGAACGCCAGCACCGTGAACCACACGGTGCCGTCGTCCGCCAGGTCCACCACGAAGCACTCCTCGCCGCGCTCCGGATGCCCGGCCAGGGTGCCGTAGGCGAAGCCGGTGCGGCCGTCCTCCCCGTACGCCGTCCAGATCACCTGGCAGGGGGCGGTGAAGCGCAGCGGTCCAAGGCCCAGGGAGATCCGGACGCTGCCGCCGGGCTCCGCGCGCCGGGCCGGGGCCTCCACCCGTGCGCCCGAGGCGCGGTGCATCCGCCACTCGGTGATCGCCGCGCCGGCGGCCGCGAAGTCCGCCTCGCCCCGGCCGATCCGGGTGCGGTGGTGGAGGTGGTGGTAGCCCCGGGGGAGCGGGCCGAGGCGGGTCGCGCCGACCTCCGGGTAGCTGAGGGTGCTCATGCGGTCCTGCCTCCGGTGCGGTGGGGTGCTTCGGTGCGGATGGTTCCTTGGGCGCGGATGCGCCGCCAGGCCAGCAGTGAGCAGAGCGCGAAGCCCAGCGCGTTGCCCAGGCCATGGGTGGCGGCCATCCAGGTCAGGGTGGGGTGGGGCAGTCCGGTCGCCTCGCCGAGCGCCCAGCTCAGCGCGAGCAGCATGGTCGCCACCAGGATGGCGGCGGAGGTGAGCAGCAGGATCCGTGTCGTCCGGTCCCGGCTCCCGGTGCGCCCCATGCGCCAGGTCAGCAGGCCGACCGTCCACATTCCGGCGGTGAGGACGACGGCCCCGACGAGCTCGGCCCAGTCGCCGATGAAGTAGCCGGCCAGTACGAGCAGGGTGCCCAGGGGCACGCTCAGTGCGGCGAAGCGGCCCGCGGGGCCGTCGGAGACCCGGCAGACCAGGCCGGCGATCAGTGCGGCGGCGAATCCGGCGAAGTGGAAGTGCGGCACGGTGAGCGCGAGGATGCCGAGGTCGAACCCGAGCAGCTCGTGTCCCGCACGTTCGGCGACCAGGGCGGTCGCGGCGACGGCCGGGGTGACCAGGGCGGTGA
Organism: Streptomyces sp. NPDC048142; assembly: GCF_043202835.1. Classification (NCBI taxonomy): domain Bacteria; kingdom Bacillati; phylum Actinomycetota; class Actinomycetes; order Kitasatosporales; family Streptomycetaceae; genus Streptomyces; species Streptomyces sp. NPDC048142. The sequence continues at coordinate 7,113 of NZ_JBIDBC010000031.1, read as the reverse complement.
GCAGCGCGATCCCCGCCGGGTCGAGGTCCCGGCCGCGGACCGCCCGGCGCGGGGCATGGAGGGCCAGCAGGACGGTGCCCAGTGCGTAGCAGCAGGCGAGCACCGTGGCCGTGGCACCGCGCGGCAGCCAGAGGGCGACCGCGCCCGGTACGGCGAAGAGGGGCCAGAGCCGGCGGATCCGGTCCAGTTCCTGTCGTTCGGTCAGCCGCAGCCCCGCCGGCACGACGACGAGCATGCCCAGCATCACGATGGTGTTGACCAGTGCGGACACGAGTTCTCCCCCCTGCTTTGAACATGTTCAAGTCCCGGAAGTGAGAGTAGAGGGTTTCTTGAACACGTTCAAGACCGGGGTGGGGGCCGGTCGTCCGCTTGCGGGTCCGTGGCCGGTGCGGCACAGATGGTGACACCCACTCCGTTCCACAGGGACAGGCAGGAGAGCTCTGTGCGCTCACCCAGACCTTTCCGGCGCACCGCGCTCGCCGCGCTGTCCGCCGGGGTGCTGTTCGCCGCGGCCGGCTGCGGCGACGGCGGCGACCGTACGGCGAAAGGCACCACGGGCACCGCGGAGGCCGAGGACGTCCTCCTCCAGTCGCTCACGTCACCCGGCCCCGGACCGTTCACCACGTCCACGGCGCGGGCGACGGACTCCCCGTCCCCCACCGGAGCGCCGGACGCCGAACCGACCTCCGCCACCCGGACGGTCCATCCGGTCTCCGGCGCCGCCCCGGGGCTCTACGGCGGCACCCGGTCGGTCGCCGCCTGCGACGTCGAGCGGCAGTCCGCCCTCCTGACCGAAGGCGAGGACAAGGCGCGCGCCTTCGCCGGCGCGGCCGACATCGAGGCCGTGCAGATCCCGGGCTACCTGAAGTCCCTCACCCCCGTCGTCCTGCGCGCCGACGCCCAGGTCACCAATCACGGCTACAGCGCCGGCTCGGCCACCGCCTTCCAGGCCGTGCTCCAGGCGGGCACCGCCGTCCTGGTCGACAGCCGGGGCATGCCCCGCGTCCGCTGTGTCTGCGGCAACCCGCTGGGCCCGCCCGTGGTCACCGACGGGACTGTCGCCCACCGGGGTGAGCGCTGGCCCGGCTACGACCCCGCGCGCATCGTGGCCGTCGAGCCCGGCCTGAAAGCGGCCACCAGCCTGATCATCGTGGACACCGACGACCGCACCTGGATCGAACGGGCCATGGGCGACAGTGGCGGCCGCGACCGCAGCCCGGACGACCCGCCGCCCTTCGAGCCCGACGTCGACCTGCTCTTCCCGTCACCGGAGCGCCCCTGGGAGTCCGCGCCCCCGGACCCCGTTCCGTCCGACGCGGTCCCCTCCGAGCCGGAAGGGCCGACGGACCCAGGGCCCCCGGAGCCGTCCGGCGACACACCGCCCGAAGGGCCGTGGGAGTACGAGGAGGGCGACCCCGACGTCGCGCCGGAGCCGACCCAGGTCTTCCCCGCCGAGCCGGACGGGCCCGCCCCGCCCGACGGGCAGGTGGAGCCCGCAGGGCCGGAAGAGCCGATGGAAGCGGGTCTCGGTGACGTGTTCGCCGGCTGATCCGTCCCATGGGTGCCGGTCGAGGAGCCGGTCGGGAAATCAGACAAGAAGAATCAGACAAATGGTGGCAGAGTGGCCCACATGGATGATCGGGTAGCGGGTGCCCTGTCACTCCCCGACGACTGGCCCGCCCACCCGGACCTCAGCCTCGCCCTGAACCGTATGGGCAGCTTCGACTGGGATCTTGACACCGGCCTCATGCACATGGACCGGCCTGCCCTCGACGTGTTCGACCTCACCGCGGACGAGTACGACGGCCGGCCGGACTCGCTGGCGCCGCGCGTGCCGACGGACGAGGCCCAGCGGCTGGACGGGATGGTCTCGCACGCCCTGAAGAGCGGTCGCACCAACTACGGCGCGTACTTCCGCATCCAGCGGCGCGACGGGACGCTGCGCTGGACCCACACCCAGGGCTTCGTCCGCCGGGACGGGACCGGCCGCCCGCGCCGCATCATCGGGATCGTCCGCGACGCCACCCAGGAACTGGCCGACTCCACCGCCCGGCGCGAGGTGGACGAGGAGCGCCGCCGGCGCACCAGCCTGGTCGAGGGCACCACCGCCGCGCTGGCCCACGCCCGTACCGTCAAGGACGTCATCGCCGTCCTCAAGAACTCCCAGGGGCTCGCCCACCTCGGAGCCACCAGCCTCGTCATGGGCCTGCTGGAGTCCGGCCGCATCCACCTCGTGGCCGACGGCCCCGAAGGCGCGTACGTCCCCGGCACCCGGTACACCCGGGTGGACGAGCAGTACCCGATGAGCGAAGTGGTCCGCACGCTGGCCCCGCGCTTCATCGAGTCCGCCGACGACTTCGCCGCCTCCTACCCGATCCTGTGGCCCGACATCAGCCACCTCGGGATCACCTCGGCCGCCTACATGCCACTGATCGCCCAGGCCCGCCCGATCGGCGCGCTCGGTCTTCTCTACCGGGACAAGGCGGGCTTCACCGCCGACGAACGCAATCTGCTGATGGCGCTCGGCACCTCGATCGCCCAGAGCCTCCAGCGCGCGATGCTCTACGAGCAGGAGCACGACCTCGCCGAGGGGCTCCAGCAGGCGATGCTGCCGCGCCGGATCCCGGCCGTGCCCGGGGCGCAGGTCGCCGTCCGCTACCGGTCGGCCCGCCTCGGCCGGGACATCGGAGGCGACTGGTACGACCTGATCCCCCTGCCCGGCGGCCGGGTCGGCGCCGTCATCGGGGACGTCCAGGGGCACGACACCCACGCCGCCGCCGTCATGGGGCAGCTCAGGATCGTCCTGCGCGCGTACGCCGCCGAGGGGCACAGCCCCGCCACGGTCATGGCCCGCGCCTCCGTCTTCCTCCACGAACTCGACACCGACCGCTTCGCCACCTGCACCTACGCCGAGGTCGACCTCACCACCGGCGTCGTCCAGCTGGTCCGTGCCGGGCACGTCGACCCGCTGGTGCGGGACGTGGACGGCAGCTGCCGCAGGATGCCCTCCGAGGGCGGACTGCCGCTCGGCCTCTCGGCGGAGTTCGGCCGGCTCGAATACCCGGTCGGCACGGTCGAGCTGGACCCGGGCCAGACGATGATCCTGTTCACCGACGGCCTTGTCGAGCTGCCGGGCTCCGACCTCGACGAAGGCATGCAACTGCTCACCGCACTCGTCACCCATGGCCCCCGCGACCTGCAGAAGCTGGCCGACGAGCTCTGCGACGCCGTCGACGGGCGCGGCGGCCAGGACGATGTCGCGGTCCTGCTGCTGCGCCGCCGGGCCGCGCACGCCCCGCAGCCGGGCGGCCGGCTCCAGCAGCACGTCGCCCAGAACGACCCCGAGGCGCTGAGTTCGTCCCGGCACATGATCCGGGCCGCGGTCCGGGCCTGGGGAGCGAAGGACCGGGCCGACGAGATCGAGCTCGCGGCCGACGAACTGATCACCAACGCGCTCATGCACACCGACGGCGGCGCCGTCGTGACGATCCGGGTCCTCGCCGGAACCGAGCGACGCCTGCGCGTCGACGTCGAGGACCGCTCCAGCGCCCTGCCCCGGCGCCGCGACGCGGGGGAGTTCGGAGTGTCGGGGCGCGGCCTCATGCTGGTCGACCGGCTGGCCGACGTCTGGGGCGTGGAGTCCCGGGGCAGCGGCAAATGCGTGTGGTGCGAGTTCCTGATCCCGGCGCGCTGAACCCCGGCGCAGGGACGTAACAGTACGTAACATGTCGTTGCTTGACCGTGACCGACCGCAAAGGATTGACTGCGGGGCACCGGCCGCACCCGGCCCTGCCGCCCTCGACGACCTGGGATCCCCGTTGGCCACCGAGCTTCTCGCCCCGCTCGATCTCGCTTTCTGGCACCTCGAATCGGATGCCCACCCGATGCACCTGGGCGCGCTCGCCGTCTTCGCCCGAGCAACCGGCACCGGTCCGGAGCGGATCCTCGACCTGCTGGGGACCCGCGCCGCCGCGATCCCCCGGCTGCGCATGTGCGTACGGGACGTCCTGCTGCCGGTCGGCGGCAAGGCCTGGGCGGTGGACAAGGACTTCGACGTGCACCGGCACGTCGAACGCGTCGTCGTGGACGACGGCGACTTCATGGCGCAGGCCACCCGGCTGGCCGGCGAACTGATGGAGCGGCCGCTCGGACGCGGGCTGCCGCCCTGGCGGATGTATCTCATCGGCGGCGCGGCCGGCGGGCCCTTCGCCGTCCTGGTCAAGCTGCACCACGCCCTGGCCGACGGGATGCGGGCGGTCGCCATCGGGGCCGGGATCTTCGACGAGATCGCCGCCGTCACCAGCGCCCGGACGACGGTCCGGGGTCGCGCCGCGCGCCCGCCGCGCTCCTGGCTGCCCGACCCCCGTGAGATGGCGGGCATGGCGCTCGGGCGGATCGGCGAGGTCGGCCGGGCGCTCGGCGTGGGGGCCTCCGTCGTCCGCGCCGGCCGCCTCGACCTGCGCGGCACGACCGCCTTCACCGCACCCTCCAGCGGCACCCGGCGCCTGGCCACCGCCGACCTCGACGCCGAGGACCTCCGGCGGATCCGGCGGGCCGAGGGCGGCACCGCCAACGACATCCTCCTCGCCGTCGTCGCCGGGGCGCTGCGCCGCTGGATGGCCGAGCGCGGCGAGCCGCTGCCCGCCGCCGACCCGCGCGCCCTGGTCCCCGTCTCCCGGCGCGGGCCCGGCGGGACCGCCACCGGCAACCGGCTCTCCGCCTATCTGCTCGGCCTGCCGGTCACCGCGGCCGACCCGCGCGAGCGGCTCCGGGAGGTCCGGAGCGCGATGGACCGCAACAAGGCGGCGGGCCCCCTGAAGGGCGCCGGAGCCGTGGCCGTACTCGCCGACCAACTGCCGCCGCTGGCCCACCGGTTCGGCGCACCGCTGGCGGCCAACGCCGCCCGCGTGCTGTTCGACGTACTGGTCACCAGCGTGCCGCTGCCCCGCTCCGCGCTCACGCTGGGCGGCTGCCCGCTGACCGCCCTCTACCCCATGGCGCCGCTGGCCCGGGGCCAGTCCCTGGCAGTCGCCCTCTCCGCCTACGGCGGGCGGGTGCACGTGGGTCTGGTGGCCGACGGCAAGGCGCTGCCCGACCTCGACCGGCTCGCCGCGGCGGTCGAGGAGGAGTTCACGGAGCTGTACGCCCTCATCACCGGCACGCATCGCGCACCGGTGTCCTGACAGGCAGCCGCACACCGGCTGCGGCAGGCTTGAGCCATGCCCGAACTGCCCGAAGTCGAAGCCCTGCGGGTCTTCCTCGACGACCACCTGGTCGGCAAGGAGATCGCCCGCGTCCTGCCGCTGGCGATCAGCGTCCTGAAGACGTACGACCCGCCGCCGGCCGCCCTGGAGGGCCGGGCCGTCACCTCGGTCGCCCGGCACGGCAAGTTCCTCGACATCGGGGCGGGCGGGCTCCACCTGTGCACCCACCTCGCACGGGCCGGCTGGCTCCGCTGGAAGGACTCCTTCCCGGCCGCCACGCCCCGCCCCGGCAAGGGGCCCCTCGCCCTGCGCCTGGTGACCGCGGACGGCGACGGCTTCGACCTGACCGAGATGGGCACCAGGAAGCGCCTCTCGGTCCACCTCGTCCACGACCCCATGGAGGTCCCCGGCATCGCCCGCCTCGGCCCGGACCCCCTCGCCGACGCCTTCGACCGGGACGCGCTCGCCGCGCTGCTCGCCGGGGAGCGCCGTCAGATCAAGGGCGCGCTGCGCGACCAGTCGCTCATCGCGGGCATCGGCAACGCCTACAGCGACGAGATCCTGCACGTCGCGAAGATGTCCCCGTTCAAACGGACCGCCGACCTCGGCGAGGACGACGTCACCCGGCTGTACACCGCGCTGCGCACCACGCTCAAGGACGCCGTGGCCCGCTCCGGCGGTCTGGAGGCGGGGAAGCTCAAGGCTGAGAAGAAGAGCGGGATGCGGGTCCACGGACGTACCGGAGAGGCCTGCCCGGTCTGCGGGGACACCATCCTGGAGGTCTCCTTCAGCGACTCCTCGCTGCAGTACTGCCCCACCTGCCAGACCGGCGGGAAGCCCCTTGCTGACAGGCGGCTTTCCCGGCTTCTCAAGTAGCTGCTTGGGCTCCGAGGGCACAACCGGGGCACTCTGCATGAGCGCAAGTCCCTGAGTCACAGCGTCACGGGTGGTGTCCTCAGCGGCGTCCCACAGATGCGTGTACACATCCAGGGTCATAGACGCCTTGGCGTGCCCAAGGTTCCGCTGCACGACCTTGACGGATGCCCCGTGGTGGATGAGCAGCGAAGCGTAGAAGTGCCGAAGATCGTGCATCGTGGCACCTGCGGGAACTTTCAGCGCAGACCCGGACTCCTTGAGCAGCGTGTTCGCCCGCTGCACAGTGGCTGCCCACACGTGACGCCACTGCCCCCTGGTGTTCGGGCGAAGGCTGGTGTTCAGGAAGATCAAGTTCGCCTTGCGCTCTACCGGCTTGCGCGGGTTGCTTCGGTCCTCGATCACCACAGGGGCAATCGGGAACTGCTCCAAGTGCGCCCGAATCGCGTCGATGCCAATCTGCGCCACGGGCACCACACGAACCGAAGACGCACTCTTCAGGGTGGTGATGTACGGATCACCCTTGTCGGGTGAGTAGAGCTGCTGCCGCACCGTGATCTCACCCTTGGTGAAGTCCACCGAGTCAAGCTCCAGACCCCACAGCTCCCCCTGACGCAGCCCCGTAGCTGCCGCCACGAGCAACGGCATCCGGTGGTTCTCCGGAGCCCCGGTCACGAGCGCTGACACGACTTCAGGGGGCAGTGGGTGCACCTCCTTTCGGTGCACGGTCGGAAGCTTCACCCCCTGGCAGGGGTCCTTGGCTATCAGTCCGTCCAGGACCGCGCTCTGAAGCGCCGCCCGCAGGTAGACGTACTTGTTCCTGACAGTGTTGGGGGACAGCACCTTCGACCGGTTGTTCACCCACGCCTGAATGTCGGACGTCTTGAGACTTGCCACCGACCGCTGCCCCAACAGCGGATTAATGTGGATGCGGAACGCCCCACTAGGGCCTGTATCGAGTCGTGATCAATCTGCGGGATTCGCCCTCGCTTCGGGGGTGGATCGTGTAGTCCGGTGTGCATGACGCGGAGACAGT
>NZ_JBIDBC010000030.1:0-93469 GCF_043202835.1 Streptomyces sp. NPDC048142 | reverse complement strand
ATGGTCATGCGAAGGCCGTCAGCGTGCCTCGCGAATCTCCCAACGAGTGAGCCCGTACGAGACGACGTTCGAGGTCAGAGGTTAAAAGGCAAGCTGAGAACGGCGGGAAATTCCCTCTTCCCGCGCGTCGCGGGCCGGCCGCCGCCGGGGGGTCGGCCGCATAGCCACTGATCAGCGGTTATGCCGCCAGTGATCACTGGCTCGTTCGAGAAGGGCACGGGCGGGGGTGGCGGGTCCTGTGAAAAACTGTTACCGACGGGTACCCAAAGGCTCCTGCTGGACATACTCTCGGCCCCATGACGGACTCGCAGGCCCCTGACGCCCCTCTCGGTACGAATCCCGTGGCGGTCGCCCCCGCCGGTGTGCGCACGGCCGCCGATGTGGTCACCCCCGAGGTGATCGCCCAGCTGACCCGCGGCGTCGTCGGGTCGGGCCGTACGGCCAACCACACCCCCTTCACCGGGGAGAAGCTGGCCGACCTGCCCGAGTCCACCCCCGAGGACGTCGCCGGCGCCTTCGACCGGGCCCGCGCCGCCCAGCCCGTCTGGGCCGCCGTCCCCGTACGGCAGCGGGCCGCCGTCCTGCTGCGCTTCCACGACCTCGTCCTGAGCCGCCAGTCCGAGGTCCTCGACCTCATCCAGCTGGAGACCGGCAAGGCCCGCCTGCACGCCCACGAGGAGGTGCAGGCCGTCGCCGTCGCCGCCCGCCACTACGGGCGCAAGGCCGCCGCCTACCTCAAGCCCCGCCGCCACACCGGCGTCGTCCCCGCCCTCACCAAGGTCACCGAACTGCGGCAGCCGCGCGGCGTCGTCGGCCAGATCGCCCCCTGGAACTACCCGCTCGAACTCTCCGTGGGCGACGCGCTGCCCGCGTTCGTCTCCGGCAACGCCGTCGTGATGAAGCCCGACACGGAGACCGCGCTCACCGCCCTGTGGGCCCGCGACCTGCTGATCGAGGCCGGGCTGCCCGCCGAGGTCTTCCAGGTCGTCCTCGGCGAGGGCCCCGTCGTCGGACCCGAGGTCGTCAGCCGCGCCGACTACGTCTCCTTCACCGGCTCCACCCGCACCGGCCGCGAGGTCGCCGTCGGCGCCGCGTCCCGGCTGGTCGGCGTGTCCCTGGAGCTCGGCGGCAAGAACGCCATGCTCGTCCTGAAGGACGCCGACGTCGAGAAGGCCGCCGCCGGGGCCGTCCGCGCCTGCTTCTCCTCCGCCGGGCAGCTGTGCATCTCCATCGAGCGGCTGTACGTCCACGAGTCGATCGCCGACGCCTTCGTCCAGCGCTTCGCCACCCGGACGAAGGCCATGCGCCTCGGCAGCGCCCTCGCGTACGGCGCCGACATGGGCTCCCTCGTCGGCGAACGCCAGCTGGAGACCGTCACCCAGCACGTGGAGGAGGCCGTCGAGAAGGGCGCGAAGCTCGTCGCCGGCGGCGTCGCCCGCCCCGACATCGGCCCGCTGTTCTACGAGCCGACCATCCTCGACGGGGTGGAGGCCCCGATGGCCGTCTGCACCGAGGAGACCTTCGGTCCGGTCGTCTCGGTCTACCGGTTCAGCGACGAGGACGAGGTGATCGCGCTGGCCAACGCCACCCCGTACGGCCTCAACTCCAGCGTCTGGACCACCGACTCCCGGCGCGGACACCAGGTCGCCGCCCGGCTGCGCACCGGCACCGTCAACATCAACGAGGGGTACGCCCCCGCCTACGGCAGCGTCCAGTCCCCGATGGGCGGCATGAAGGAGTCCGGCCTCGGCCGGCGGCACGGCTCCGAGGGCATCCTCAAGTACACCGAGGCCCAGACCGTCGCCCAGCAGCGGCTGATCCCGCTCGCACCCGCCTTCGGGATGGACGACGAGAAGTACGCCGCGTTCATGACCCGCAGCCTCAAGGCGATGAAGGCGTTCCGGCTGCGCTGAACGCCCTGCGGGCCGTAGCGGCTTCCGCCCTTTTCGTACCGATTCCGTTCCGAGGAGTGCCATGTCCCAGGACAGCCCTGCCCAGAAACAGGCCACGAGCCCTGTCCCGGCCGAGGACGATGCCGCGTACGACTACGACGTCCTGGTCGTCGGTTCGGGTTTCGGGGGCGCGGTGTCGGCGCTCCGGCTCACCGAGAAGGGCTACCGGGTCGGGATCCTGGAGGCGGGCCGCCGCTTCACCCCCGGCACGCTCCCCAAGACCTCCTGGGACCTGAAGAACTACCTGTGGGCACCGGCGCTCGGCCTCTTCGGCATCCAGCGCGTCCATCTCCTCGGCAACGTCATGGTGCTCGCCGGGGCCGGGGTCGGCGGCGGTTCGCTCAACTACGCCAACACGCTGTACGTGCCGCCCACCCCGTTCTTCGAGGACCGCCAGTGGGCCTCGATCACCGACTGGCAGGACGAGCTGAAGCCGTACTACGACCAGGCCCGCCGGATGCTCGGGGTCCGCCTCAACCCGACCATGACCCCCTCCGACATCCACCTCAAGGCCGCCGCCGAGGTCATGGGTGTCGGCGACACCTTCCACCTGGCCCCGGTCGGCGTCTTCTTCGGCGACGGCAAGGACGCCGACGGCACCGCGAAGGCCAGGCCCGGCGGCACCGTCCCCGACCCGTACTTCGGCGGCGCGGGCCCCGCCCGCAAGGCCTGCACCGAATGCGGCGAGTGCATGACGGGCTGCCGTCACGGCGCGAAGAACACCCTCAACGAGAACTACCTCCATCTCGCCGAGAAGGCCGGAGCGGTCATCCACCCGATGACCTCCGTCGTCGGGATCACCGACGACCCCGAGGGCGGCTACCGGGTCCTCACCGTCCCCACCGACCGCCGCCGCAAGGCGAAGCCCACGAAGCTGCGCGCCCGCAAGGTCGTCGTCGCGGCGGGCACGTACGGCACCCAGACCCTGCTGCACACCATGAAGGACCGAGGGCTGCTGCCCCGGCTCTCCGCGAGGCTCGGCGACCTGACCCGCACCAACTCCGAGGCACTGGTCGGCTCCCAGACCAGCGACCGCCGCTACCGCAAGAAGCACGGCATCGCGAAAGCCGACTTCTCGCAGGGCGTCGCGATCACCTCCTCGATCCACCCCGACGAGAACACCCACATCGAGCCCGTCCGCTACGGCAAGGGCTCCAACGCCATGGGCGCGATGTCGATCCTCCAGGTCCCCTACGGCGGCCGCCGGGTGCTCGGCTGGCTCGGCAACATGGCCAGGCACCCCGCCCTCGCCGCCCGTTCGCTCTCCAACCGCCGCTGGTCCGAGCACACCATCATCGGCCTGGTCATGCAGTCGCTGGACAACTCCCTCACCACGTACCGCAAACCGGGCGGCATCGGAAAGGGCCTGCTCACCGCCCGCCAGGGCCACGGCGCGCCCAACCCGACCCAGATCCCGGAGGCCACCCGCAGCGCCACCCTGCTCGCCGAGGAGATCAACGGCTTCGCCGGGTCCAACGTCGGCGAGCTGATGGGCACCCCGCTCACCGCCCACTTCCTCGGCGGCTGCCCGATCGGCGCGAGCGCGGAGGGAGGCGTCATCGACCCGTACCACCGCCTCTACGGGCACCCCGGCATCAGCGTCGTCGACGGCTCCGCGGTCTCCGCCAACCTCGGCGTCAACCCCTCGCTGACCATCACCGCCCAGGCCGAGCGTGCGATGTCCTTCTGGCCCAACAAGGGCGAAGCGGACCCGCGCCCGGAGCAGGACGCGGCCTACGAGCGGCTCGCCCCCGTCGAGCCGCTCGCGCCCGCCGTGCCGAAGGAGGCGTTCGGCGCGCTGAGGCTGCCGTTCCTGGGCATCCCCGCGGTGCCGCCGAAGGGGACGGCGGAGGGGTCAGCGGAAGCCGGGGGAAACACGCCCGTGCCCAATCCGTGATCTTGGGGAGGGCAACCGTTCGGGGCGCTGCGCGGTCGAACCCGTACTGCCGCACAGCAGTCACACAGCTCCTGCCGAGTACCAGAGGTCCCCGATGACACGCATTTCCCCGAGACCCGTGCTGCGCCGCGCAGCGGGCTCTCTCGCCGCCGCCGGCCTGCTGGCCGCGGCCACGCTCGCCGGGGCGGCCGCCCCGGCGCAGGCCGACGACGCCCCGGTGTTCACCCTCGGCGGCCCCGCCGAGACCGCACTGCACCCGTACCCGGAGAGCGGCGAGCCGCAGCACTCCACGGTCGGGATCTCCGTCAACAACCCGTCCCAGGACGACGAGGACGGCGGTTACGGAGGCCACTTCACCCTCACCTTCGACCTCAGCGGCGTCGACGGTGTCGCCGACGTGGCGTTCGACGGCGAGTCCACCAGCGCGGACTGCCGGATCACCGGAACGAAGGCGGTCTGCGAGGACTGGGGCATCTGGCCGGGCAACCAGGGCGCCGCCGACCTCACGGTCACCGCAGCCGAGGGCAGCGAGGACGGGGACACCGGCACGATCAAGGTGACCGGCGAGGCGGAGGGCGTGACCTTCACCCCGTTCACCACCCGGCTCACGGTCGGCGGCCCCGACCTGGTCATGGAGCAGCTCCCCTTCGACCAGGAGCTGAACCCGGGCGACAAGCAGCAGGCTCCGATCACCTTCATGAACCGGGGCAGCCGGGACGCCGACGGCGTCCTGCTCACCCTCCTGTACTCCCGCGGTCTCGACATTCCGCAGCGCTATACCAACTGCGAGTACACCGTGGACGACCCGGCCGACCAGGGCATCGGCTTCACGACGGCCCTCTGCTCGGTCGAGGGCTCCTTCGAGGCGGGCGAGACGTACACCCTGGCGACCCCGCTGACCATCGAGGCCACCACCCGCGCCTTCTACGACACCTTCGTCTACCGCATCCACGAGGACGGCGCCGCCCAGCGCGCCGCCCAGCGTGCGGGCGCCACCTTCGAGCGCGGTGACGGCTCGGTGCTGAAGGCGGTTCCGGCGAAGAAGAAGAGCGCGGTGGCCCGGGGCGCGGACCTGAACCCGTACGACAACCAGCAGGAGGTCGACTTCCGTACGAAGAACACGGCCGACTTCGTGGCGTACGGCGACGAGGCGTCCGGAGCCGCCGGGACCACGGTGAAGGCCGACATCGGCTTCCGCAACGAGGGCCCGGCGTGGATCGGCTACATCCGCTCCGGTGAGGACGTCGCCACCGTCGACTTCACCGTCCCGCAGGGCGCGTCGGTCACGGCGAAGCCGGACCGCTGCCGTGCGGTGACCGCCGAGGGGAAGTACCGCGAGGACCAGAAGAGCCCCGCGCCGCGTTACGTCTGCTACACCTCGATGACCGTGCGGGACGGCGCGGGCCTCGACCTGCCCTTCGAGCTGCGGATCGACAAGGCCCTGATCGGCGCGAGCGGCGAGGTGACCGTCCGCAACACCTGGCTGCAGGACCCGGAGCTGCCGTTCGACCCGAAGCCCGCCAACAACACCGCGTACCTGATCCTGAACGGTGAGGGCGGCGGCGCCGACTCCGGCGGCACGACGGGCTCCGACGGCGGCTCCGGCGACCCGTCCACCCCGCCGACCTCGTCCCCGGACCCGCAGGAGAGCCCGTCCGCCACCCCCGGAACCTCGACGTCCACCACGTCCGGCGGCGGCTCGGCGGGTACGACCGGGGGCTCCGGCGGAGGGGGCGGACTCGCCTCGACGGGATCGATCGCCCTGATCGCCTCGGGCACGGCGGCCGCGGCGCTGGCGGCGGGCCTGCTGCTGTTCACGGCGGCACGGCGACGGGCTGCCGCGCAGCACGGCTGACCGGCGAAGAAGAGTGGGGCGGAGGAGGGGAACAGGCCTCCGCCCGGTACGTTCCGATGCGGCCGACCCGGGCGTCCCCGGGATCGGCCGCATATGGGGTGATCGGGCCGCTGTCCCCTGCGGACCGGTCACATACGCCAGGTCGTGGTCCCACGACGTACCTGCGGTACGTCACACTTCCCGGCGGAGCCACGCGTGGTTTCCTGCCGATGCCGCCCCTGGCTGGCACGGACACCAGGATCAACGAAGGCGCCGCGCCCCCGGTCACGCGCCGTACGGGTGAGACGGGGCCCGAACGCAGTTACGGCCCCTGTCCGGCAAGCGGAGAACCGTTCCCTCCGAAGAGGCCCGAGACCCCTCCGGGAGGGGCCTCACACCCGGCCGCGGCACAGCTCCAGGAGCGTCATGGCCAGCGCGGTGCCCGGCTTGCCCAGCGCGTCCCTGTAGTGGCCGAGCACGGCCGTCTCCCGGGAGAGGTTGACCCGGCGCCCGCCCGAGGTGATCCGGGCCTGCTGGATCACCGCCGAGACGGCCATCCGTTCCTGGACGAGGCCGATGATCCGGTCGTCGAGGGCGTCGATACGGTCCCGCGCGCCGCCGATCAGGACGGCGGCCTCGTCGGTGCGGGCACCGGTCCGCTCGGCGGGGGTGACGGCGGACAGGGTGCTGGCGGTGCTGGCGGTGCTGCTCATGGTGATGGCTCCCGGTGGGGTGGCGGCCCCCCGGAGCGATGGACCCGGACACGCGAGACGCCCCGGGCCTGTCGGCCCGGGGCGCCTGGAACGTTGCTTGTCAGTAGCTCAAGCAGCACGACCATGGCAGCCGGCGGGCCGGATGCCATAGGTAAAGACGAAGGTCGTGTGCTGACGCATGGGGGACAGTATGGCCCCGCCCCGGAGGACCCGCCAAAGCGGGGCCCGCATCGTGAGACGCCCAGCTCGGCGGAGGGTCCGCGCACGGCCGGTAGAATCGGAAGAACCGACCCCCTTCACCACCGCCGGAAGGCCGCCCCCGTGCCAGCAGCACCCCCCGCCGCCCCCGACGCCACGGCCGACGTGGTCCTCGTCGTCGACTTCGGCGCGCAGTACGCCCAGCTCATCGCCCGTCGCGTCCGTGAGGCCCGGGTCTACAGCGAGATCGTCCCGTCCACCATGCCGGTGGCCGAGATGCTGGCCAAGAACCCGCGCGCGATCATCCTGTCCGGCGGGCCCTCGTCGGTGTACGCGGAGGCGGCGCCGTCCCTGGACCGCTCGCTCTTCGAGGCCGGGGTCCCCGTCTTCGGCATGTGCTACGGCTTCCAGCTGATGGCCACCACGCTCGGCGGCACGGTCGACGACAACGGGGCCCGTGAGTACGGCCGTACCCCGCTGCACGTCACCAAGGCGGGCTCGACGCTCTTCGAGGGCACGCCCACCGAGCAGCCGGTGTGGATGTCGCACGGCGACGCCTGCTCGGCGGCGCCCGAGGGCTTCACCGTCACCGCGTCCACCGACGTCGTGCCGGTCGCCGCCTTCGAGAACGACGAGAAGAAGCTCTACGGCGTCCAGTACCACCCGGAGGTCATGCACTCCACGCACGGCCAGCAGGTCCTGGAGCACTTCCTCTACCGCGGCGCGGGCATCGAGCCGAACTGGACCACCACCAACGTGGTCGAGGAGCAGGTCGCCTTCATCCGCGAGCAGGTCGGCACCAAGCGCGCCATCTGCGGCCTCTCCGGCGGCGTGGACTCCGCGGTCGCCGCCGCCCTCGTCCAGAAGGCCATCGGCTCGCAGCTCACCTGTGTGTACGTCGACCACGGGCTGATGCGCAAGGGCGAGACCGAGCAGGTCGAGAAGGACTTCGTGGCCGCGACCGGTGCGAAGCTGAAGGTGGTCGACGCGGAGAAGCGCTTCCTCGACGCCCTGGCCGGTGTGTCCGACCCGGAGACCAAGCGGAAGATCATCGGCCGCGAGTTCATCCGCGTCTTCGAGCAGACCCAGCTGGAGATCCTCCAGGAGGACGGCCCGGAGGTCGCCTTCCTCGTCCAGGGCACGCTCTACCCGGACGTCGTCGAGTCCGGCGGCGGCACCGGCACCGCCAACATCAAGTCCCACCACAACGTCGGCGGCCTCCCCGACGACATCGAGTTCCAGCTCGTCGAGCCGCTGCGCCAGCTGTTCAAGGACGAGGTCCGCATGGTCGGCCAGGAGCTGGGCCTCCCCGAGGAGATCGTCCAGCGCCAGCCGTTCCCCGGCCCCGGCCTCGGCATCCGTATCGTCGGCGAGGTCACCAAGGAGCGCCTGGACCTGCTCCGCGACGCCGACGCCATCGCCCGCGAGGAGCTGACGGCGGCCGGCCTGGACCGCGACATCTGGCAGTGCCCGGTGGTCCTCCTCGCCGACGTCCGCTCGGTCGGCGTCCAGGGCGACGGCCGCACCTACGGCCACCCGATCGTGCTGCGCCCGGTCTCCTCCGAGGACGCCATGACGGCCGACTGGTCGCGCCTCCCGTACGAGACGCTGGCGAAGATCTCCACCCGCATCACCAACGAGGTCGCCGACGTCAACCGGGTCGTCCTCGACGTGACGAGCAAGCCGCCGGGGACCATCGAGTGGGAGTGACCGCTCCCGCTCCGTGAGAGCCTGCCGGTCAACGCCGATGCCGTCGCCCATTCGTTCGGGGGGCGGCATTGTCGTATCGGCTGGGTACGCTGAGTGAAGAGACGAGACTTCGGCGTATGGGAGCAATGATGAGCGCCGCACCCGAGCCCAGGCTTGAGCAGCAGCAGCCGTACCGGTGGCCCGTTCCGCCGGAGGGCGGCTGGACGGCGGACGACCTCGACCGGATTCCGGGCCTCCCGCCCCACACCGAGCTGATCGACGGGAGTCTCGTCTTCATGAGTCCGCAGCGGAAGTTCCACACGCGAGCCATGTGGTTGCTGGAAGCCGCGCTTCTCGCGCACGTCCCCGCGGATCTGGACGTCGACCGGGAAATGACCATCAGGCTGGACCGCAGAAACCGTCCGGAGCCCGACCTGCTGGTCTATCGGGCCGAGGCGGACACCGGTGCCGACCAGACCTGGTACGCGCCGGAGGACGTTGTCCTGGCCGTCGAGGTCGTGTCACCCGACTCCGAGGATCGTGACCGGGGCGTGAAGCCGCGCAAGTACGCCGAGGCCGGGGTCAGGCACTTCTGGCGGGTCGAGCAGGGCGCCGACGACCTGCCCGTCGTGTACGTGTACGAACTCGATCCGGCGACGAGCACGTACACGCCCACCGGAATCCACCGCAAGAAGATGAACCTCGACGTCCCGTTCTCGATCGACGTGGATCTCAGCGAGATCTACCGCCGGGGCCGCCCGTAATCCACTGGCACGGCCCCCGCCCCCCGTGTCAGGCTCCCTCCCCATGTCCGCCGAAGAAGTCCGCGCGATCGTGTCCGCCGCCGGCAACGACCGCCTCATCTGGAACACCCCGCTCTCCGAGCAGCACGCGGACCGGCTGATCGCCGCCTGCGCCCCCGCTCCCGGATCGAGGATCGTCGATCTCGGCTCCGGCTGGGGCGAGCTGCTGATGCGGCTCGTCGAGTCCGCGCCCGGAGTCACCGGGGACGGCGTGGAGACCGATCCGGCCGCCGTGGCGCGCGGACGGAAGCTCGCCGGGGAGCGGGGGCTCGCCGACCGGGTGCGCTTCCACGAGGTGCCCGCCGCCGAATGGACCGAGGGCGGATACGACCTCGCCGTCTCCATCGGCTCCTCGCACGCCTGGCCCGGCACCACCCGGGAAGCCCTCACCGCCCTCGCCGCCGCCGTACGCCCCGGCGGGCGGGTCCTGTTCGGCGAGGGCGTCTGGCTGAAGGAGCCGACCCCCGCCGCGCTGGAGGGACTCGGGGCCGGGCCCGGGGACTTCGGCTCGCTGCTGGAGCTGATCCGGCTGGCGGAGTCCGCCGGGCTGCGCGCACTCCAGGTCACCGTCGCCGACGAGCGCGAATGGGACCTCTTCGAGTCCGAGGGGCCGATCGGACGCGGCCGGCGCTGGGCACTGGAGCACCCGGACCATCCGCTGCACGCCGAGGTGACGGCCGAGGTCGACGCCCGCCGCACCGGCTACTACGGCGGCTACCGCTCGTATTTCACCCTCGCCTATCTGGTGCTCAGCACCTGACCCGCGCCCACAGGACGTCCCGCCTCTGGTCACTTGGCCCACCCGGCGGTAGCTTCCGGTCCCGTACGCGCTGGGAACCCTAGGAGTCTCAATGACGAAGTCAAGCCGCCTGCGTGAGCGGCAGGACGGGGGTGAAGACTCGTCCGTCACGGAGCAGAGCCCAGAGCACGCTGGCTCGTCGGCGTGCGAGGGCGATGACGGCCTGGACGTGTTTGCAGCCCTCGCCGCGCTTCTTGAGGTAGAAGTCCCGGTTCGGTCCTTCGCGGATGATGCTGGTCTGCGCGGACATGTAGAAGACGCGTCGCAGGCGGCGGCTGTAGCGCTTGGGCCGGTGGAGGTTGCCGGTCCTGCGTCCGGAGTCGCGTGGGACGGGCACCAACCCGGCCGCCGAGGCCAGGTGGCCGGCGTCGGTGTAGGCCGACAGGTCGCCGGCGGCGACGACGAACTCGGCCCCGAGTATCGGGCCCATCCCGGGCAGGGACTCGATGATCTCAGCCTGCGGGTGGCTGCGGAACGTCTCCCGGATCTGCTTGTCGATCCGCTTCAGCCGGTCGTCCAGGGCCAGGATCTGAGCTGCCAGGTCGGCGACGATCTGCGCGGCGACATCTTCACCGGGCAGCGCGGTCCGCTGGGCCTGCGCGGCTTCCAGCGCGGTCGCGGCGACCGCGTCAGCGCCCCGGACACTACGGTTGGCCAGCCAGGCCGTCAGCCGGGCCCTGCCGCGGCGACGGATCACAGCCGGCGTCTGGTTACCGGTCAGCAGCACCAACGCACCTTTGTGGGCCGAGTAGTCGAAGGCCCGCTCCAGTGCGGGGAAGATCCCGGTCAGCACGTCGCGCAGGCGGTTGATCATTCGCACCCGGTCGGCCACCAGGTCGGAGCGGTGGGCGGTCAGCAGCGCGAGGTCGGCGGCCAGCTGGGCGGGCACGTCGATGGTGGCGAAGTCACTGCGGTGGCGGGCGGTCTCGGCGATGACGTAGGCGTCGCGGGCGTCGGTCTTCGCTTCGCCCCGGTAGGCGCCGGACATGCGGTTGACCGTGCGGCCCGGCACGTAGACGGTCTGCTGGCCGTGGGCCGCGAGCAGGGCCAGCAGCAGCGCGGAGGATGTGCCGGAGATGTCCACGGCCCAGTGGACCCGGTCCGCCAGGTCCAGGATCTCGCCGAGCGCGGTCAGGATCGCCGACTCGTCGTTGTCGACCTTCTTCGACCACAGCGTCGCGCCGGTCTCATCGACCACAGCCGCCCAGTGGTGACCTTTGCCGGCATCGACACCGGCCCAGACCTGGTCCTTCCGCTTACTCACGTGCCCCTCCTCGACCCACACGGCATGCCGTCGGCCCGAGGAACACCCCGCTGTCATCTCCGTAATCAGCGACCGAAGCGCACATCTCAATCAGCAGCCAGGGCGCCCCGGAGAGCCGGACGGCCACTCCTTGGGAGCCACAAATGGCAAGACACCATCAGCCGCATCCGGCCCTCCCGGGCCGCCCAACACCATACGGAGGCGCCATGTCCGAGCCGGCCGCCGTGCCCGCCCCCGCCCCGATCCCCGTCGACCAGCTCCGGTTCGCGATGCCGCCCGTGCACGCCTCGCCGGACGAGGAACGCGCGTACCGCAGGCAGCGGCTGGCGGGCGCGCTGCGGCTGTTCGGGCAGCTCGGGTACGAGGACGGGGTCTCCGGGCACATCAGCGCCCGCGACCCCGAGCTGGCGGACTGCTTCTGGGTCAACCCGTTCGGCGCGCCGTTCGCCGACATCGCCCCGCAGGATCTGATCCTCGTCAACGGCGACGGGCAGGTCGTCCGGGGCCGTTTCCACGTCAACCAGGCCGCGTTCGCGGTGCACGCGGCGGTGCACCGGGCCCGGCCGGACACCGTGGCCGTCGCCCACACCCACTCCGTGCACGGGCGGGCGCTCGCCGCGCTCGGGGAGCGGATCGAGCCGATCACCCAGGAGTCCTGTGCCTTCTACGAGGACCACGCGCTGTACGACACCTGCTCCGGGGTCGTCGTGGATGAGGAGGAGGGCCGACGGATCGCCGCCGCGCTCGGTCCGCACAAGGCGGTGATCCTGCGCAACCACGGGCTGCTGACCGTCGGCGACTCGGTGGACGCGGCGGCCTGGTGGTTCCTCACGATGGAGCGCGCCTGCCAGGTGCAGCTGCTGGCGCGGGCCGCGGGGAAGCCCGTGCTCATCCCGCACCGGGACGCCGTCACGACCCGCGAGCACCTCGGCGGCGACCTGGTGGCCTGGATCAGCTACCAGCCCCTGTGGCAGCGGATTGCTCGAACATTCTGACGACGCCCGCCCCCGGTCCGCCCCGATGCGTGGCCCGGCCGCCCGGTACGGCACAATTCGCTGATATCACAAGTGAGTTGGCTGTACCGGGGCGGGAAAGGGCGTAATTCTCCGTGGCGTTGGACGAATCCAGGACGAGCGGCACGCACAGCGGCGGCTGTACCTGCGGCGACTGCCCGCACGGAGCACGCCGGGGGCACCGGCGCGCGGTCGCCGCGTTCCTGGCCAAACGCGACGAACTGGCGGCGGGCAACGGGCTGCCCGCCGGGGTCGCCCAGTCCGCCTCCGCGTCCCGGCAGTGGGTATCCGACGAGCTGACCGGGTCCGCCCGCACCGTCGCCGAACGGGCCCGGGAGGCCGGTGACGCCTGGCTCCACCAGGTCTGGCGGGGCACGCTGTTCGCCGTCTGGGGCGCGGCCGGGGCCCTCCTCATCGGCGCGAGCCTCACCGCGATCGGGGCCGGCTGGTCCACCGCCCGTACCGCCGCTCTGCTCGCCGCCCTCGTCACCGCGGGACTGCTCACCGCCGCCGCCCGCCTCCACCGCGCCCGCGGCGGCCTTCTCGCCCCGCTGATCGGTGAGGACAACCGGCTCTCCACCTCCCGGACGGTCGCCGCCGGCTGGGTGCTGCTCGCCGTCTTCGCCGTCCTCCTCCTCGCGCTGCAACTGGCCGGAGCCTCCGACCCGGACGACCGGGACGCGCTGATCGAGGGCCTCGACCTCGTGCGCTCCGCCGGGGTCGTGGCCGTGCTGGCGCTGGTGTGCGCCGTCGCCGTCGTCGTGCGCCGCGTGGTGACCGTACGGGTGCTGGGCCAGCGGCTCCAGAAGCTGCGCGCGGACCGGCCGCGCGCAGCCGACCTGCTCACCGACGACTCGGGGCGCGGCTCCTTCACCGATGTGCAGTACGTGCTGGTCAGCGCCGTCGCCGTACTGTTCGCGGCGGTCCGGCTGGGCCGTCGCCCCGAGCAGCTGCCCGATCTGCCGTGGGGGCTCGCGCTGCTGGTGGCGGTCTCGGCGGCGACCTACTTCGCCGGGAAGTACGCGGAGGGCGGCCGGCCCGTCGTGCTGTCCGTCGTCCGGGCCCGGGAGGCCGGGGATCTGGACGCCCCGATCCGGACCGGCGACGACATCGAGATCCGGGGCGCGGGCTTCGTACCGCCCGGCGCGGGCAGTCCCGACCGGCTGTCGCGGCTCGTCGTACGGATCGGCACGGTCCATGTCCACGTCCCGCTGATCCCGGTCGCCGGGGGCTTCGCCAACCCCACCGACAGCGTCCTCACCGTGCCCGTCCCGGTCGAGGTCGAGCCGGGGACCGTGGACGTCCAGGTCGTCACCGCCGCCGGGGTGGAGACCAACCGCTGCCCGATCGACGTGACGGACTGACATCCTCCATCTCTTCCTCGTTTCCTGGCCTCCCCCTCCTGGCCTCCTCCTCCCCGCCTCCTCTCCCCGCGGCCGATTTCTGCCGCCGATCAGGTCCCAGCTCTGGTGAGAAATGAGCCAAGGGCGTACGTATGGTCGAGGTGACGGGACTTCGGGAAGTGGGGCAGTGGTGATGAACGGTTACGGCGGCGGTTCGTACGGCTTGGGCGAGCACAGGACGCTGAGAGAGCAGGCGGGCACCTACGCCCTGCTGCCCCTGCGGATCTTCCTCGGGGTCACCTTCGTCTACGCGGGCCTCGACAAGCTCACGGACAGCGCGTTCCTGTCCGCGACCGGCACCGGGTCCATCGGCGAGATGATGCGCGGGGTTCGCGACTCCTCCGCGATCCCCGCCCTCGTCGACCTGGCGCTCAAGAGCCCCGAGGGCTTCGGCTACGCCATCGCGACCGGCGAACTCCTCGTCGGTCTCGGCACCCTCGTCGGACTCTGGGCCCGGCTCGCGGCGCTCGGCGGCGCGCTGATCTCGCTGAGCCTCTGGCTGACCGTGAGCTGGCAGGCCACCCCGTACTACTACGGCAACGACCTGCCGTACATGTTCTGCTGGGTGCCTCTCGTGCTGGCCGGGGCGCCCTACTGGTCAGTGGATGCCCTGCTCAGGCACCGGCACCACGGGTCCTTCTAGGCTTGGCCTCTGACAGTGAGTCAGGGGCCTGGTGGGTGGTACTGGAGTCCTAGTCAGTCAGGTGTCGGTACAGGGTGGCCCTGGACACTCCTAGGGCCTTGGCTATGGCGTTCACGGACTCGCCCTTGGCCTTCCTGGCTTTGGCCAGAGTCAACAGGTCATCAGTGATGACAGTGGGCCTTCCTCCGGTACGCCCTTGGGCCTTGGCAGCGTCCAGTCCTGCCCTGGTCCTCTCAACGATCATGTCTCGTTCTAGCTCAGCAAAGGCAACCATCATGGTGAAGAAGAACTTGCCTTCCCCCTTGGGGGAGTAGCTACCGGCCAGAGTCCCGGTGAGAATCCGCAGAGCGATTCCACGGCTGTGTAGTTCCTCAGCGATAGTAAGTACGTCCTTGGTGGACCTGCCCAACCTGTCAAGCTTCCAGACGCAGAGCGTGTCTCCCTCTCTCATGTACTCCAGAGCAGCATGGAGACCAGGACGCTCCGTGTTCTTCCCGGACAGCTTGTCTTCAAAGACCTTGGTGCAGCCTGCCTCTTCCATGGCATCTGTCTGAAGCTGCACATCCTGTGCCTTGCCACTCACTCGCTTGTATCCGATCAGGTGGCCAGTGGTCCGGGTGCTCATGGTCGTTGTCATGTCTCAAGTGTCTCATAACTCATCTCAGAACATCAAGGCTTCAGGGGTGGTTGTGAGACGAGTTTTGAACAGCTCTTAGGGCCCTCGGGGGCCTGCTTCCCGGGTGTCTCGTAAACCATCGTTTCCGAGACGTCCACTCTCACTGTCGTGAGCCCTGTCCTGCACCTTCCTCGGGGCCTTGGTTCTACGCTCCGTCCGCTGGTGCCGATGAAAGATAGTTGTTGGGAGGGTGTGTAGCGGTACCCCGGGGTAATGCCTGAATCGTTCTTTCTGGGGACCGCCGGGGGGGCCTTCCTTTCATCGTGTACGGGTTCAAGGGCCCACGGGGGCCCGTGAGAGCCTTTGGGGGTCACTGTCGGTATGAGATACCCGAGAGGACCCCAAGGCGCTCAGAGGGCCACATAGGAGCCTTCCTGGGCTTGTTGTGGCTAACCATGGGGTCGCCAAGGAGCTAAGGCCCCTCTTGCCTTGCCTTGGCCCTGTGAGCTGCATCTCACTTCTGAGGGTTCGTGTCCCACATCTCAGCAGAGGACACCTACGTATTTATTGAGGGTCAGGGTTATATATAACTACTAATACTCTCTATGTAGTAACTGCTGTAGTGAGTACTCTCAATACAGTGCTACTACAGGCATCCCCGCAAAGGGATGCCCTGTAAGTAACCTCTCTCTGATTCTGATCTCAGAGTAGAGAGCTAAGGATGAGTGCATGAGAAAGCCCCGGCCATTAGAGCCGGGGCTTGTTCATTGGCTTCGACTACGGTCAGGATCTCTCCGAGGAGACCCGATGAACGAGGGCAATGTCTTCAAACCCTCGGAGGAAGCGGCCGTGGCCACTGTTCAGACCCGTGTGCGTCATGCACTGCCGATCAACCTCGGCCACGTCCGGCCCGGGAACGGCAGCCCAGCCACAGTCGGCATAGAGGCAACTTGCAACCACCGTGGGCATGGACTCCGGGTCTCTGAAGATTCGGTGTTCGATATACCGGAAGACTGAGCGGGTCATCGGCGGGACTCGTCTGCCTTGGCGCACTGGATGTGCCAGTAAGTCACCTTCGGCGGACCGTCCTTACTGGCGAGCATTCCCCGCCGGGCGATCTGGTGAAGGGGGATGGGCATGTTGCATGACGGGCAGGTCTCGCGCTTCGCCGTGTACGTCACATACTCGAACCTGTCTGTCCCGGTTTCCATTACGTACCCCTCACGCCTTGAGAATCGACAGCCAATGATCTCGTGGTATGAGTGCCGAGCCAAGCAATATTCATGTTGTCGGGTAGACGATCATGGGCGACAGGACTGTGCCCACTGTGTTAGGAGGCTGCGCGCCTCATTGCCGAATAGTGCGTGTCGTTCGTAGAGGGCAAACACTTCAAGGTGTTCAGTGATGTCCCGAGCATCCTGAAATACGATTCTCCCGGTGAATGTCTCTACCGTTGCTAGCCGCTGGTCATACACGGTGAAGGTGTTCATGGGGCCACGGCTCACCGGAACGCCCAGGGGGATTACCCCGATACGTACATTAGGTAGATGGGAAAGGGATGCGATTCGGTCAATCTGAACGGCCAGGGCTGATGGGGGAACGATTTCCCATCTCACTGCTTGTTCTGTCAGCAGGAACGTGAATTGCTTAGCGGTGTCATAGAGAACCGCTTGGCGTTCCAGCTTGCGCGCCACGGTCTTTGACGTGTCTACAGGAGAGTGGTCAAGGCTGGCCCTGATGTATTCAGGGGTAGCTAGCAATCCGGTAACCATGGCGGGTAGGAAATACCGAAGTTTCTCAGCCTCCTTCTCCAAGCCCGCCAATTCCGCTTGCCGCTTCTCCAAGCCTCTACGCCAAGATGACCGCTTTCCTTGCCACTCTGTATTCGCAAGACGTGCTAGGGCTGTCACTTCCGCCACGAGTTCTTGTGGTGCATCGAGTGCCCTAAGGATCAACTCAACATCGACAATGCCGGGCGTGATCCGAGCCGTCTCGATGTTGCTCAGCTTCGTTTGGGAAATATTGCAGCGCTTAGCGAGCCAGACTTGAGTACGCCCGGCCCGCTTGCGCATCTCGCGAAGTCTTTCCGCCAGGTCAGCTTTTGACTGGCCTAGCTGCCCGGGGTCAAATGTCAAGGCCCTTCACGTACTCCTCGAAAGGCACGGCATGTTCCATTGCGATCCTCCGCCATTCCCGGTACGGGGCCGGATCTCCCTCGTACTCCTCACGGTTGATCTGAGTTCCGTCCGGGCGGAAGTTCAGGTGGGCGATTCTGACCCCATCGAAAATCCACCAGTCGCGGAGAGAAATCGGCAATCCGTAATCCTCCCGCGTCACATCCAAGATGCGGATGTCCTCTCCGGCAGCGATGTTGCCCGGGATTCCCCAAGCGAATTGATAGCGCTGGTAGTCCGTAAGTGGCTGGCGTACGATCCTGACACGCCCGATATTCTTGCCAGACCCTACGTATCCACAGACCCGTTCATGCCAGCGGGCATTGTGTTCGGCAGGCTTGCTCTCGCCCCGGAGAAAGCGAGTCACGTTCTCCTGTTCCTTGGGCATGGTGTACGTGGGCTGTGCTTCGAAGCGCCACGCTTCCCGCCCAAAGGCGTCGAAGAACCTTCGCCAGGCTTCACCATCCAAGGGCACGGAAAGCCTCCCTCAGCACGCTCTCAGGGATCTCCACAAGCCCTTCCCCTGTCGGGGGCTGGAAGGCATCCGATACGTCGCCCTGGACGACGATGGAGCCGGACGCGGTCTTGTAGAGGTTCGGGCAGTCATCGTCATCGCAGTTGGGACCGCCGACGTTGCCGGTGAGTCGAGTCAGTTCCTCACGAGCCATGCTGAACCCCCTTGTTGAGACAGCCCCGTTGGGCTGGTGGTCATGACCGTACGAGACGTGGTGTCGGGTGTCTATGTGGTAGCAGAAATATTTGCGTTATCGGGTAGACCTCAAGTCAGAGGGGTGAGGTTGAAAGGGTTGCTGGCCTCGGTGGTGCGCCGCTCTTCGGTGTGCTTGCGCTTCTGTACGGCAGCCTGCATCGACTCCCACTCATCCTGAGTGAATACACAGGGTTAGCCATTTGGAAGGGCTGTCCTGGAGTTGCCGGACATGAGAGAGCCCAGGCCATTAGAATCGGAACCGTCTATCAGTGGACGGTGAATGGCTGAGACCGATTTCCTAGGTCAACCTCTGCGCCAAAATCGACGGTATTTGAAACCCCCTTAATGAGGGGATTCAGCCTCATGCTGATTCCCGCCTTTAGGAGGTGGCGAGTCCTCTCGTCGTCATTTCCTTCGTTTCTCTCCCACATCTGGCGGAAGGTTTCCCCGGTATCCCGGTACTCGTAACGGTCAGGCTTGTCGCCCTCGACTGAAAGGGAATCGTGTTCCTCGTGCAGTGCTGTGATCTCTTCCTCGGTGGACTTCTTGGCGAATCCAGATGAGTTCTTTCCACCGGGGCGAATGGTCCTCTGGAGCTCCGTCACGTATTGCTCAATCTCGTGAAGCCTCTGAGTATTGTTCGAGCCCTTGACGTAGTGACGCTCATGCATGGGGAAGTCTCCGATGGTTCCCAGGATCATTGTCTCTACAAGCTCCCTCACCTTCTCGGCGCGGAAGGCGTACCCCTTGCCGCAGGAATCTCGGTTGGCTGACTTGTTGCAGCGGTACACAGGCTTACCCTGCTGCCTCTCCGGATTGAAGAGATAGAGATTCCTGTCGCACCCGCCACACAGGACGACTCCACGATATGCAGTCGTGTTCTTTGTAGTGCGGCGGGCAGACTTAGGGCGTCCATTCATTTCATCCTGGAGCTTGGCCCACTCGTCGTTTGTGAGAATCGGATCAGCCATCCGAATCTTTCCCTCGGAAGTCAGAATAGGCTGGGACGCTCCGTACTGCTTTCCGGGTGCCTTTATCTCCTCACACTTCCAGCCGAGGATGGTTTCAGACCTCAAAATAGTAGTGAGAGTTCGGCTTCGCCATACAGGTAGAGGATCGCCATTGTTTTTCCGGCGATTCGACATCCTCTCGGCTCCAGGGGACGGAATTCCTCTGGCGTTGAAGTCATCGCAGATAGTCGAGTAAGGCTCTCCGTCCTCAACTACTCGCTTATGGATCTCCCGAATTACTTTCTTCTGGCTCTCGCATACTCGGAGTCTCATTGCTCCGTCGATGTCACGGAAGGATTCATAACCGTAGGGAGGGTTTCCCTTGGCCCAGACATTCTTGGACTTGGCGTAGTTCTGGAACGACTTAACTCGCATGGAAATGTTCTGTGCTTCAGTCTCGGCTATGGCCGCAAACAGGTCGATGATGACGTGCCGGAAAGGGCCGACCATATCGAGTACTGGTTCCTTGGCCGAGACCAGAGATTTGCCGCCGTGGGCTGTCGCCCATTTGATCATGTCTTGCATGTCGACGACTTTGCGGACGAACCTGTCCATCTTCCAGAAGAGCAGTAGGTCGAAATCAGGTGCTCGGTTGTTCAGCCATTCCCCGAGTTCGGGTCTATCGAATGGGTGGGACTTGGTGGCGGAGATATGGGCATCCTTGGCTACTCCCACCACCTGCCATCCCAGGTGTTGCCGCTCATCGACGTAGGCCGTGCAGTCCTGTAGCTGCCGTTCCAGGGAGGTTGATGCGTCGGTCTCGTTGCTGATCCGCAGGGCGATCAGTACCCGCACTGTCTTCACAGCACGTGACCCTACAACAGCAGTACGCCAGTGACCTGCCCTATCTGATGGCGTGGCTGCCGCTGCTGCTCGCCGGGGCTCCGATGTTCTCCGCCGACGCCTTCCTCGCCTCGCGCCGCCGCCGGACCATGTAGGCCGCCCAGGTCACCGTCGCGGCCAGCCACAGCCCGCCGAGGAACAGCGGCAGGAAGAACGTCCACGGGACCTCCCAGGCCCCGGCGGCGTCGGCCGCGTACCCGCCGGCCAGGGCCAGCATCACCAGGCCCGCTACCGCGCGGCCGGGCCGGAATTCATGACGCAGCACGGGTGACCTCCACCTGTCCGATGCCGACTTCCAGTTCCAGTTCGATCGTTCCGGCGGGCTTCGTGCCCGCCGGCGGCGGCAGCGTCCGCTGCCTCGCCTCGTCGCTGTTGATTCTGACCTGGACCCGCTGCCCCTCCTCCAGCCGGATCTCCCCGAGACCCACCTCGGCACGCACCTTCACCGTCACGTCCTTCGGGACGACGACGGCCGCCCGCCCCGCCGCCACATCGAGCCCCGTGCGCACGGTCTCGCCCCCCGGCACCTTCAGACCGGACAGGTCCAGCCGGGCGTCGCCCGTACTCAGCGCGTAGTGCGGCTGGACGGCGGTCACCGAGACGGGCCGCCAGTCCTGACGGGCCCACGAGGTGTCGATGTCCTTCGGCAGCACCGCCGCGCCCGCCAGCAGGCCCGCCGTGATCATCGCCATCAGGACCGTGCCGAAGCCGGTCCGCCCCAGCACCGAAGCGATCAGCAAGCCGAGCCCGAACACCGCGAGGGCGGCGACCAGACCGATCTGGAGGGCGGCCCCCAGCGGCCGCTGCTCCCAGCTCAGCCCGGTGCCCAGTCCGCCCGCCACCAGCGCCGTCAGGAAGACCGGGCCGCCGATGGAGCGCGGCCCGCGCGGAGCGGGCGACGGCTGCGGCGTCCGGAACGGGGCGTCAGGGGTGGGCCGCCCGGCCTTCACCCCGGCGCGCGCCGCACCGATGTTCGTGTCCGGCGGGCCCCACAGATAGCTGTAGCCGGCCGGCCCCGTGGTCCCGTCCTTGATGATCGGGTCCCGCCACCACGACGGGCTGCCGGGCGTCGGCGGGGCCTTCACCTCCGGCGGCGGCGTGCCGAGCCCGCCGCCGGCGTGCGCGGGTCCGGTGGGGGGCGCCGGTGCGCCGGGCGGGGCCGTCGGGGCCTCCGGGGCGGCCGCCCGCCGGGACTGCGTCCACACGGAGAACCCGACGACGGCCAGCGTCAGCAGTGCGGCGAACGCCAGCATGCTCCGGTTGTGCAGCATCGACAGGAACAGCCCGCAGCCGATCAGCGCCAGGAGCAGCGCCACCAGGGACGCCCCGTCGACCCGCCCCGACAGCAGCTTGCGCGCCTCGTTCTCGTCGTCGCCGTCCGCGGGCAGCAGCAGCCAGGCGAAGCCGTAGAAGATCAGACCGATGCCGCCGGTCACCGACAGCACACCGAGCACGATCCGGAAGATCACCGGGTCCACGTCGCAGTACCGGCCGAGTCCGCCGCACACCCCGGCGACGACCTTCTGTCGCGGGGTGCGCCGCAGCGTCTGCTTCGGCGCTTCGGGGGGCGCGACGCCGGGAGCGGCGTCCGAGGGAGCGGTCATGCCTCCATGGTGACGGGCCGGACCGCCCGCCGGGACCCATGCCGACCCTGGCCGGTCCCTGATATTGCCCGCGTACGCCCCGGAAGGGCCGGGCGGTGTGCGCCTCGGGCGGGGTCGGGCTGGCGGGCCGGCCCCGCTCACCCCGGGGAAGGCTCCCCGGAGGAGAACACGGCCGGCGGCCGTGCCGAGCGCTCGTGCACGACGCGCGCGTCGTGCCACCTGCGGGCGAACGAGGCCAGGTAGCAGCCGGCGCTGAACAGGAGGATCAGCAGGCTGACGCCGAGGAAGACCAGGCCGAGCGGGCCCAGCTCGGACAGGGTGCGTGTCACGCCCATGTGGCCGCTCCGGAGGTGTAGGAGCGCCACAGGGAGGTGCCCATCCAGTAGGTGCGGATGAACTGGAAGACCAGCTCCGGCAGGAGCAGAGCGCACACCAGCATCGCCTTCCAGCCCAGCGGGATGACCCGGACCGCGGAGAAGACCGACCAGGCGAGCAGGAGGAGCAGCCAGAGCGGGTCTCCGGCGGGCTGTCCCTGCGCGACGGACTGGGCGGCCCACACGGCGACCCAGCCGAGGCTGTAGGCGAAGCCGAGGAGGCCGAGCACGTACTGGACGATGGACAGCCGCGTGTGCCGGGTCCAGCCGCGCTGCCGCATGATGTCCAGCGTTCCGCGCACCCAGCGTTCCCGTTGGCGCACCAGGTCGCCGAGAACCGGCATCAGGTCGGTGTAGGCGACGCAGTACTGGTTGGCGGTCACCCGCCAGCCCGCCTCCTTCAACGACAGCGTTGTCTCGTAGTCCTCGACCAGGTTGCCGCTGTGCTGCCAGAAGACCTCGCCGCGGGCGTCGATGAGGTGCTGGAGGGCGGCCGTGCTGTAGAAGGAACCGGCGCCGGCCATGGTGTGCACGTCGGTCCGGGAGCGCGTGTGGGCGTACCTCCCGTACTCGATGATCTGCATGCCGGCGAGGTAGCGCTGCCATGTGTTCTGCCACAGACCGCTGCGGCCATAGCAGGTCGCGCTCACGCCGCCCAGGTCCGGATCGGATTCCATGACCATCCGTGCACGCTGGACGAACCGCGGATGCAGGGAGGTGTCCGCGTCCATGACGAGGACGTAGCGTGCCGCGCCGGTGAGGTCTCCGCACTGTTCGGCGAGACCGGCGAGGGCATGGTTGAGAGCCCCCGCCTTTTTGTGGGGATTGTCGGGCAGGCACAGCACCCGGGTCTGCGGAACGCCGGGCCGGTCGGCGAACTCGCGGGTGATCCGCTCCGTGCCGTCCGTCGAGTTGTTCACCACGACGAGGATCAGGTCGGGGCGGTGGGTCTGGGCGGCCAGGGACTTCAGGGAGCTGAGCACTTCGGCTTCCTCGTTCCGGGCCGGGATCACGACGACGGTGTCGTGCACCGGTTCGCGATGTGCTTTCGGCAACGCCTTGTCCACTGTTGGGAGAGACGTCGGCCTGGCGGCTTCGGTGCCTTGGGGAAGTGCTTCCTCGGAATCGAGCAGGGCTGGCCCTGTCAATGCCATAAGGGTTCTCCAGTCGAGCGTGGATTGATATGTCCAGCACACGGCACTGTGTACCTGGTTCACCTGGCAGCAGTCATGATCACACACCTCCCAACATTGGTATGGACCTGTCTCGGTGTATGGATCGCGAAGAAGTGGCGAACTCTGGGTTGGCCGTTCCATTGGATTGCGTTGGCAACGTGTGAGGCGCGAATTCCGGCCACTTCGTCAGCCACGCTTTTGGGAGAAACCGCCTGATCTCGACTCGGCGTGCCTTATGCGTATTTGGCGAGGCGTCAGGGAGATGGGTGATGTCCGGTGAGCGAACTCACACACGCGCTGCCTCCGGGTTTCCGTCGTGCTGGGTTGCCTCGGAGGCACCACCGCGCGTCGGGCCGCGTTGGAGAGGGCGCCACCGCCAGGCCGTCCGCGGGGGCGGGATCAGGGGCGCCTCCGGGATCGACCCTGATGCCGCCCCGCGCCCGCGCGTGTGACGATCGGGGTATGCCAGCCGCCACCGCACGAGCCGCCAGCTCCCTCGCCGCCGACCCGGAGGAGCCGCCGCTGCGCAAGCTCTACCGCAGCGCCGACGGCCGGATGTTCGGCGGCGTCGCGCGCGGGCTCGCCGGGCACCTCGGGCTGCCGGTCGCCTGGGTGCGGTTCCTCTTCCTCGGGCTGTTCTTCACCGACGGCCTCGGCGCGGTGCTGTACGCGGTGTTCTGGATCGTCGTCCCGCTCGGCGTCGGGGGTGTCGACGCCCCGCGCTCGGTGTTCGAGACGTCGGCGGACGGCCGCCGCAAGCTTCGTAAGCCGGACAAGGGCCAGGTCTTCGCACTGGTCGCCCTGACCTTCGGGGCCGTCGCGTTCGTCGCCAATGTCGACATGGGCAGCGAGGCCGACCGTTACATCTGGCCCACCCTCCTGATCGGCGCCGGCTCCGTCCTGGTCTGGCGGCAGGCGGACAACGCCCGCCGCGCCCGCTGGATGGAGACCGACCGCAACCGCAAGCTGCTGCACCTGGCCCGCGGCCTCGCCGGGGTGGCCCTCGTCGGCCTCGGCCTCGCCGTGTTCATGGTGGTGCGCGGCTCGGCCGCCCAGCTCGGCAACGTCCTCACCGCGGCCATCGCCGTACTCACCGGCATCGCCCTGCTCGCAGGCCCCTACCTGGTGCGGATGACCCAGGACCTCTCCGAGGAGCGCCTGATGCGCATCCGCGCCCAGGAGCGTGCCGAGGTCGCCGCCCACGTCCACGACTCCGTACTGCACACCCTCACCCTGATCCAGCGCAACGCCGACGACGGCGGCGAGGTCAGACGCCTCGCCCGCGCCCAGGAACGCGAGCTGCGCAACTGGCTCTACAACCCCGAGGGCACCGGCAAGGACGAGAGCGACGAGCCGGAGAACCTGGCCGAGGCCGTCAAACGGGCCGCCGCCGAGGTCGAGGACAAGCACGGCGTCCCCCTGGAGGTCGTCGTGGTCGGCGACTGCCCGCTGGACGAGAAGCTGAGCGCACAGATGCAGGCCGCGCGCGAGGCGATGGTCAATGCCGCCAAGTACGGTGGCGAGGGCGGCGCCGTCCAGGTCTTCGCGGAGGTCGAGGGCACTACGGTCTTCGTGTCCGTACGGGACCGGGGTCCGGGCTTCGACCTGGACGAGGTTCCCGGGGACCGGATGGGCGTACGAGAATCAATCATCGGCCGGATGCAGCGCAACGGCGGCAGCGCCCGGCTGCGTTCGGTGCCCGGTGGGGGCACCGAGGTCGAGCTGGAGATGGAGAGGGCGAGCGAATGACCGAGAACACCGAAGCCACCGGGGGCCCGGAGCGACGGGTACGGGTCGTGCTCGTCGACGACCACCGGATGTTCCGCACCGGGGTGCAGGCCGAGATCGGCCGTACCGAGGAGACCGGCGTCGAGGTGGTCGGCGAGGCCGCCGACGTCGACCAGGCGGTCACCGTCATCACGGCGACCCGCCCCGAGGTCGTTCTCCTCGACGTCCACCTCCCGGGCGGCGGCGGCGTCGAGGTGCTCCGCCGCTGCGCCCCCATGATGGGCACGGCCGAGAACCCGGTCCGCTTTCTCGCGCTGTCCGTCTCGGACGCCGCGGAGGACGTCATCGGCGTCATCCGGGGCGGTGCGCGCGGCTACGTCACCAAGACGATCACCGGCACCGACCTGGTGAACTCGGTCTTCCGGGTCCAGGAGGGCGACGCGGTCTTCTCGCCCCGCCTGGCCGGCTTCGTCCTGGACGCCTTCGCCTCCACGGACGCCCCGCCGGTCGACGAGGACCTGGACCGCCTCACCCAGCGCGAGCGCGAGGTGCTGCGGCTGATCGCGCGCGGCTACGCGTACAAGGAGATCGCCAAGCAGCTGTTCATCTCGGTGAAGACGGTCGAGTCGCACGTCTCGGCGGTGCTCCGCAAGCTCCAGCTCTCCAACCGCCACGAGCTGACCCGGTGGGCGACGGCGCGACGGCTGGTCTGAGGCCGTCGTTCAACGGCCGGCCGGGTCGAGCGAGATGTTGACCTTCTCGCCGATCCGGCGGTAGCCGATGCTCGCGTAGATCCTCTCGACGCCGGCGTCGCCCGGCTCCAGCCAGACGGTCCGGCAGCCCTGGCCGAGGGCCCGTTCCGTCAGCCAGGCGGAGAGCGCGGCGCCGACGCCCCGACGCCGGAAGGGGGCGGCGACGGCGAGGCCGGCCAGTTCGCTGAGGCCGTCGACCGCGACCGAGCAGCCCCCGGCCCCGGCCGGTGTGCCGTCGAGGACGGCCAGGGCGGCGACCCCGTCGCCGGTGGCCGCCGCACGCAGCCAGTCGGCCACTCCCTGCTCGGGCTCGCCCTCGCCGCCGAAGCCCCGGTGCTGGACGCGGGCGGCGTCGGTGAATTCCGCTTCGGTGCCGGGCACGGTGATGCGGAGGCCGTCGACCGGTTTCGGCGTCCGGAGGTCCCCGTGGCCGCAGGCCAGCAGCGGGGCCCGGTTCTCCACGGTGAAACCGGCGGCGAGCAGGGCCGGTTCGACGGCCGGGGCCCAGGCGGGCAGAAACTCCAGGCGGGGGAGCCGTTCGTGCTCCCGGAACGCCTCGACCAGGGCCGCCACCTCGTCCGCCGTGGGTTCCGCTTCCCGGTCGGGGATCGCGTAGTTGGCGTACTTCAGCTCCCAGTCCGGGTTGTGCCGGACGGTGAACGGGCCCACCCGGTAGTGGTCGGGAGACCGCAGCGTGAGCGTACGGGCGTAGTCCTGGACGGCGTTCGCCATCGTCATACGGGAGTTCCTTCGGCGGTACGGATCGGTGCCGGGGACTATGCCACCCGGGTCGCTCCGGCGAAAGGCATTTGATCGATGGGGGCGATGCGCACCGGTGCTCCCGGGCGCGGGGCGTGGATCATCTGGCCGCCGCCGATGTAGAGGCCGACGTGGCTGATCCCGGAGTAGAAGAACACCAGGTCGCCGGGGGCCAGTCGGGAGCGCGGGATGCGCTGTCCGGCGTTGATCTGGGTGTAGGTGGTGCGGGGCAGGCTGACGCCCGCCGCCTTCCAGGCCGCCTGGGTCAGGCCCGAGCAGTCGAAGGCGTTCGGGCCCGTCGCGCCCCAGACGTACGGCTTGCCGATCGCGCCGTGCGCGAAGGCGATGGCTTGCGCGGCGCGGGAGTTCGAGGGCGCGACCGGTCCGCTCCGGGCGGTGGAGCGGTCGGCGTGGGCCGGGCCGCCGCCGTGCCGGGCGTCGGCGGAGCGTTCGTGTTCGGCGCGCTCATCGGCGGTCAGGGTGTCCAGCAGCCTGCGGGCGTCGGCCAGCTTGGTGCGGATCACGGTGCGGTGTTCGCGCAGCTCGGCGCGGCGGGCGGCGAGGCGTTCGGTCTCCTGGTCGGCGCGGGCCTTGACGCGGGTGATCTGGGAGACCTGCCGCTTGATGTTCCGCAGCATGCCCGTCTGCCGGTCGCCCACCCGGTCGAGGTAGGAGGCGCGTTGCAGATAGGTGTCGGGGTCGGAGGAGAGCGCCAGTTGCAGGGCCGGATCGAGGGTGCCGCCGCGGTACTGCGCGGTGGCCAGCGAACCCAGGGCGTGCCGGGCGGTGTTGAGGCGGTCGGTGCGGCGGGCGGCCTCGTCGGTCAGGTCCTCGACGGTGCGGGTGGCGGCGGCCGCCTTCTCCTTCGCCCCGTTGTACTTCTCGGTGGCGACCTCGGCGTCGTGGTACAGCCGGTCGACCTTCGCCTTGACCTGCGTGGCGGTGGGGGCCGGTTCGGCGGGGGCCGCGCCCGCTCCGGTGACCGAGCCGGCGGTGGCGGCCCCGGCGAGCGCCAGGGTGGCGGCGGTGCGGGCAGCAGGGCCGGCGAACGGGCGCTGCTTGGGTTTTCGGTGAGCTGACCTGCGGTGCGCTGCCACGGGGATGGCATCCTTTCTGTCGGCTGCCCGCCGGGAGATACCGGCGGGTCCGTGAAGGACGCTAATCCGGGTGCGGGGAAAAGAGTCACCATGACAGCTATTGCCCTGATGTGACGTTTCGCCGGTCGCATTCGATCGGGAATGGGGTCCTATTGCAGGGCGATTCGCTCACGGCCGAGAAGGCGCACGAGGAAGGTGCAAAAGGAAGGCTTGCCTCACTGCACGGTGAAACACTGGCCATGGCTAGGCTCCGGATCCATGGACGTACTCATCAATGTCTTCGTCGCCCTGCACATCATCGGCATCGCCTCCCTGCTGGGCGGCTTCCTGACGCAGATGAAGGCCATGGGGGCGGGGACCGCCCGCTTCGTCCCCGCGATGCTTCACGGCGCGCTGACCATGCTGGTCACCGGTGTCGCCCTGGTCGGCCTCAACCAGGCCGACGATCAGGCCGTGAACAACGTCAAGATCGGCATCAAGCTGGCGCTGCTGGTCGTGATCCTCGCCTTGGTCTACGTCAAGCGGGACGACGAGAAGGTCGACAAGGGCGCGTTCGCGGCGGTCGGCGGGCTGACGGTCGCCAACATCTTCATCGCCACCGTCTGGACATGAGGTGAGGCGTTCCGGGAACGACCGCTGAAGAGCCGCCCCCGGCCCCGTACGCGTACTGCTGCTACGTACCGGTCCTACGCGTTCTGGCGCTACCTACTGCCCCTACCTACTGCCCCTACGCGCTGCCCCTACGCACTGTTGCTACGCCGGGCGCACGCTTCCGTAGATCGGCATGGAGTAGATCGACTCCTCGCGCACGTTCGCACCCGGCTTCGGGGCGTGGATCATCATCCCGTCGCCCTTGTAGATGCCGACGTGGCTGATGTCGTCGTAGAAGAAGACCAGGTCCCCGGGGAGCAGGTCGGAGGTGGCGACCCGGGTTCCGACGTTCACCTGGTCCCAGGTCGTCCGGGGCAGGGTCACGCCCGCCTCCCGCCACGCCGCCTGCGTCAGCCCCGAGCAGTCGTAACTGGACGGGCCCGACGCGCCCCAGACGTACGGCTTCCCGATCTGGGCGCGGGCGAAGTCCAGCACCTTCTCCGCCTTGGCGGCGTAACCGCTGCCCGTGCCGGTGCCGGAGCCCGACCCCGTGCCCGTACCGGATCCGGAGCCCGTTCCCGAACCGCCGCTGGACTCCTTCGCGGCCTCCTCGCGGGCCTTCTCCTCCGCCTCGGCCTTCTCCTTCGCCTCGGCGGCCTGCCGGGCGGCCAGCTTCGCCGCCTTCTCCTTGGCCTCGGCCTCCTTCTTGCGCTCCAGCTCCGCCAGCCGCGCCTTCTCCTCGGCGGTCAGCCGGGACAACAGGCCGCGGGCCTCGGTGAGCTTGGTCTGCACGTCCTTCTTGCTGGAGGCGCGTGTGGCCTGCGTCTCGGTGAGGGTCTCCAGGCTCTTCACCGCCTCCGCGCGCTTCTTCGCCGCCGCCGCCTGCTGCGTACGGAAATCGGTGACGGCCTTCTGCTGCCTCTCTGTCGCCCGGTCCATGAGCCGGCTCTGGTCGAAGTACCCCTGCGGGTCGTCCGCCAGGAAGAACGTCGCCGTGGGCGCGATGCCGCCGCTGCGGTACTGGGCCGCCGCGTAGGAGCCCAGCGCGCGGCGCGCCTCGTTGATCTTCTCGGTCCGCTTCGCCACGTCCGCGAGCAGCGTGGCGACCTTCTTCTGCTGCGTGGCGGAGGCGGCCTTGGCCCGGTTGTACTCCTGGGTCGCGGTGCCCGCCTGCCGGTACAGGGCGTCGACCTTCTTCTGCACTTCCTCGATGGTGGGCTTCGGCTCCGCGGGCGCGGCCGTGGCGCTCTGCGTGGAGAGCAACGTCACGGAGGCCAGCGCGGCCGTCGTCAGCCCGACGGCGGGAGTGGTGGTGCGCACCTTCGTGCGCGGCTTGCGATGCGATGCCAAGACCGGCATCTCCTTCCGTGGACCGCCTACCGGGTTAGCTGTCGGGTTCGGACGGAACGGAAGGCTGTCCTACGGTCCGGATGCGAGGGCACGGACCGATTCACCCCGGTTCTGCGTGTGGGTCCCCGGTTCCGAACTACCTGGAGGGCAGGACGGATTCGGCAGAGGTGTCCGTTAGGCGCGGTTCGCCTCAGGGAGGTACGGATCACCTGACCGAGCACGCTAGCCAACCCGTGGCACCGCTGGGAAGGAGCATGAGCGATATGCCCGATACATTTTCGTGACCTTTTCGGATCATGGGCCACACACCCCTTCCGACCGGGCACTCCTTCACGGAACGTGGGCGTCCGCTCTCCGTGCGTACCGGTGGCGTACGGGTGCCGAGGGCTGCTTCCGGCCTTCGGCCGAAGGTTGTCAGTCCGGCAGCCTAAACTCGGGAGGCGATGAGCAGCCTCTTTGACGACAGTTTCCTGACCGGCCTCCAGCCCGCGGAGGACGGCCCCCCGCCGCCCCCCGAGGACCACGCGCCCGAAGCGGTGCCGGAGGGACTCTTCGAGGGCGTCTACGACGCGCCCCCGCCGCCCCGGGACGGGTATTACCGGGACGGCCACCCGCGCCCGGTGATCGACGCCGCGGCGCTGCTCGACGGGCTGAACACCGAGCAGCGCGCCGCCGTCGTGCACGCCGGATCCCCGCTGCTCATTGTCGCCGGGGCCGGCTCCGGCAAGACCCGGGTGCTCACCCACCGCATCGCCCACCTGCTGGCCGAGCGCGGCACGCACCCCGGGCAGATCCTCGCGATCACCTTCACCAACAAGGCCGCGGGCGAGATGAAGGAGCGCGTCGAGCAGCTCGTCGGCCCGCGCGCCAACGCCATGTGGGTCATGACCTTCCACAGCGCGTGCGTCCGCATCCTGCGCCGCGAGTCGAAGAAGCTCGGCTTCACCTCGTCCTTCTCGATCTACGACGCCGCCGACTCCAAGCGCCTGATGGCCCTGGTCTGCCGCGACCTCGACCTGGACCCCAAGCGCCACCCGCCGAAGTCCTTCACCGCCAAGGTCTCCAACCTCAAGAACGAGCTCATCGACGAGGAGACCTTCGCCGGGCAGGCTGCCGATGGCTTCGAGAAGACCTTGGCCCAGGCGTACGCGCTTTACCAGGCCCGCCTGCGCGAGGCCAACGCCCTGGACTTCGACGACATCATCATGACGACGGTCCACCTCCTCCAGGCCTTCCCGGACGTCGCCGAGCACTACCGCCGCCGCTTCCGCCACGTCCTGGTCGACGAGTACCAGGACACCAACCACGCCCAGTACACGCTGGTACGGGAGCTGGTCGGCCCGGCCGGAGAGGCCGACGCCCCCGCCGAGCTGTGCGTGGTGGGCGACGCGGACCAGTCGATCTACGCCTTCCGGGGCGCGACCATCCGCAACATCCTCCAGTTCGAGGAGGACTACCCGAGCGCGACGACGATCATGCTGGAGCAGAACTACCGCTCCACGCAGACGATTCTCTCCGCCGCCAACGCCGTCATCGAGCGCAACGAGAGCCGCCGCCCCAAGAACCTCTGGACCAACGCCGGCTCCGGCGCCCGCATCACCGGCTATGTCGCGGACACCGAGCACGACGAGGCGCAGTTCGTCGCCGACGAGATCGACCGGCTCACCGACGCGGGCGACGCCAAGGCGGGCGACGTCGCCGTCTTCTACCGGACCAACGCCCAGTCCCGTGTCTTCGAAGAGATCTTCATCCGCGTCGGCCTGCCCTACAAGGTCGTCGGCGGCGTGCGCTTCTACGAGCGCAAGGAGGTCCGGGACGTCCTGGCCTACCTCCGGGTCCTCGCCAACCCCGAGGACACCGTCCCGCTGCGCCGCATCCTCAACGTCCCCAAGCGCGGCATCGGCGACCGCGCCGAAGCGATGATCGACGCCCTGTCGATGCGGGAGAAGATCTCCTTCCCGCAGGCACTGCGCCGGGTGGACGAGGCGTACGGCATGGCCGCCCGCTCGTCCAACGCCGTCAAGCGCTTCAACACGCTGATGGAGGAGCTGCGCACGATCGTCGAGTCCGGCGCCGGGCCCGCCGTCGTGCTGGAAGCGGTCCTGGAGCGCACGGGCTATCTCGCCGAGCTCCAGGCCTCCACCGACCCGCAGGACGAGACCCGCATCGAGAACCTCCAGGAACTCGCCGCCGTCGCCCTCGAATTCGAGCAGGAGCGGGGCGAGACGGAGGGCGCGGGGACGCTCGCGGAGTTCCTGGAGAAGGTCGCGCTCGTCGCGGACTCCGACCAGATCCCCGACGAGGACGAGGACGGCTCCGGGGTCATCACGCTGATGACCCTGCACACCGCGAAGGGCCTGGAGTTCCCGGTCGTCTTCCTCACCGGCATGGAGGACGGCGTCTTCCCGCACATGCGGGCCCTCGGCCAGACCAAGGAGCTGGAGGAGGAGCGCCGCCTCGCGTACGTCGGCATCACCCGCGCCCGCGAACGGCTCTATCTGACCCGGGCCGCGATGCGCAGCGCCTGGGGCCAGCCCTCGTACAACCCGCCCTCGCGGTTCCTGGAGGAGATCCCGGAGCAGCACCTGGACTGGAAGCGCAAGGGCCCGATGGCCGCCCCCGCGGGACCCACCTCCGGCATCACGTCCTCGCTGTCCTCCTCCCGCTCCCGCACCGGCCCCTCGGGCTTCGCGACCCGGCGCGGCACGGAGAAGCCGACGGTCACCCTGGTGGCCGGCGACCGGGTCACGCACGACCAGTTCGGGCTCGGCACGGTGACGGCTGTCGAGGGCTTCGGCGACCAGGCCAAGGCGACGGTCGACTTCGGCGACGAGCGCCCGAAGAAGCTGCTGCTGCGGTACGCACCGGTCGAGAAGCTGTAGACGGCGAGAGATATACGGGCGAGGCAGCAGAAAGCGGGAGGGAGGGCCGAGGGCCCTCCCTCCCGCTTCCGGGTGTCCGTCTCAGGTCGGGTTGAGGCCCTTGCTGCGCAGCCACGCCAGCGGGTCGATCGCCGAACCGCCGCCCGGCCGGACCTCGAAGTGCAGGTGCGGACCGGTGGAGTTGCCCGAATTCCCGGAGTACGCGATGACGTCACCGGCCTTCACCGGGCCCGAGCGGATCTTCGTGCTGCTGAGGTGGCAGTACCAGGTCTCGGTGCCGTCGGCGGCGGTCACGATCGCCATGACTCCATAGGCGCTGTTCAGCTGGGTGCGTACGGTGCCGTCGGTCGCGGCCATCACCGGAGTGCCGTACGAGACGGGGAAGTCGATGCCCGAGTGCACGGACATCCAGTTGACGCCCGCCTGGCCGTAGTAGGCGCTGAGCCCGTGCTGCTTGACCGGCAGGACGAACTTGGGTCGCAGCGCCTCACGGCGTGCGGCCTCCTCCTCGCGCTTCTTCTTCTCCGCGGCCTGGCGTTCCCGCAGGTCGATGCGCTCCTGGGTGCGGCTCGCGCGCTCACGGAAGTCGTCGCTGCCCTCCGAGAGCTGCGCCAGCTGGCTGTCCAGCCGGTTGTTCGCGGCGACCGGCTGGACCGTGCTGGGGTCGGCGACCGCCAGCGAGGTGGTCGTCTCGTCCTTCTTCTCCTCGTCGCCGGACAGCCCACCGACCGAGGCCGCGGCGATGCCCGCGACGCTCATCACGCAGGCGGAGGGCACCGCGACGGTCAGCAGGGCGGAGCGCTTGGCGGGGGTACGCCGACGGGCCCGGCTGCGGGGGGCGGGGGGACGGGCGGCGGTGCGGTTCGCGGGGTGCGGGGCGGGGAAGTCGTCCCCGGCGTCCGGCTCCGGCGCGGCGTCCGGTGCGAGGGCGGGGAAGGTGGCGGTGGAGGACAGCTCGGCCTCGGGCTCCTCGGACGTACCGTCCGGCTCGGCCGGCACTTCGGGCGCCGTCGCGTCGGCCGACTGCTGTTCGTACAGCGGGTGCGACGTATGTTCGGGTTCGTACGCGCACTCCCCGGGCGTGGCGCCGGAGTTCCATGCGGTCGCGTCGTAGGCGCCGGTGTCGTACGTACCTGTGCCGTACGCACCCATGCCGTAGGCGCCGGTGGTGGCGTACGTCCCGGTGGCGTACGAACCGGTGTCATGTGAACCGGTCTCGTACGAACCGGTCTCGTACGAACCGGTGTCATGCCTACCGGTGTCGTCGGCGACGGCCGCGGTGTCGTACGCGCCGGTCGGATACGCCTCGGCCGGATACGCCCCGGTCTCGTGGACGTCCGTCCCGCGGACGCCGCCGGTTCCGTACGCGGTGCCGGCCGGGTACGTACCGGTCTCGTAGGCACCCGTCCCGTACGCCCCGGTGCCGTACGCCTCCGTGGCGTACGGGGTGTCCGTGCTGTACGGGGCGGTCGCCCACTGACCGGTCAGGTCCTGGTCGGTGACCTGCTGCCAGGCCCCGGAGGTGTCCCACTGCTGCGGGGCCTGCTGCGAGGCCTGCTCCTGCGGGGCGTAACCGTCGTGGGCGAGGGTCCGCTGTGCGCCGGTGTTCCACGCGGAGGAGTCGTACTGGCCGCTGTGGTCCGGCTGTCCGGTCGCGTACGCGGTGTCGTAGCCGGCGCCGTAGGTGGTGTCGCCGTAACCGGCGGCGGGGTGACCCGCGTCGTGGCCGGTGTCGTGGCCGCCCGGAAGGGAGCCGAAGAGCGGGTCGGTGGCGAAGCTGCCGGTCGATCGGTCGTCGTACCCGACGTGCCCGGCGTGGGGGTGCTGGTCGTTCACCAACTTCTCTCTCGCCTCGGCAGCAGGACAGTTCTGGGTCCCGGTCAGGGGGTCCCAGGGGGAAGCAGTGGCGGCGACTGTACCCGGCGGTATGTGAGGACGACAATCTTCGACAGGTTTTGCGTTCGCCGGAAACGGGCAATCGGCCGTCTTTCGGTGGACGGCTGACGCAGCCTTGGCCCTACGTTCGAGTGATGTTCTATTTCAGGCCACGGAAGCCGCTCCGGCGGTGGGTGCCGTGTCCTCCGCTGCCTCCGGCGCATCGAGAGCCTCACGGATCGCGGCGGCCACCGTCGGGTGCACGGGCAGCGCGAGGTGGCCGATGCCGGTGACGCGCACGTTCACCGTGTCGAGATCGGGGTGATCGACGCACGCCGTTTCGACGGGGACCATCACCCGGTCCAACTCGCTCCAGAAGCTCACGAAACGGGTCCGGCAGCCGGGGGCGGGGCCGCGCAGTTCCTCGATCACGGAGGAACCGCCACGCATCTGCCGCACGATGGGGTGAATGCCGGCCCCGGGGGCGACGGCGGTGCCCCCGTGCGGGGTCCCCAGCGTCACCAGGGTGCGCACCCGCCGGTCACCGCCGAGTCGCTGTACGTAGTACCGGGCGATCAGGCCGCCGAGGCTGTGCCCGACGATGTCGACCCGGCTGTGCCCGGTGCGCGCGCAGATTTCCTCCACATGCCGCCCGAGCAGGTCGGCGGCGGCGCGGATGTCGCGTGTCAGCGGGGAGTAGTTGAGTGATTCCAGGTGGCGGTGGCCGTGCCGGGTCAGTGCGCGGCGCAGGACGACGAAGACGGAACGGTTGTCGATGAAGCCGTGCAGCAGGACGACGGGCGGCGTGGCGGAGGCCGTGACCGGCAGACCGGTGACCGGCAGGGCCGTGGCCGGCCGGGTGGCGGCCGGTTGGGTGGTGGCCGTGGGCGGCGCGGCCTCCGCCGGGTCCAGGGCGGGACCCGCGTCCGGGCCGGGACCCGCGTCCGGGTCCGGGGCGTCGGTGCCGGTGTTCGTCGGCCGGGTCGGCGGGCGGCGCTCCGGGGCGAGGCCGAAGGGGTAGACGATCAGGTGCCCGGCGAGGACGACCAGCTCCAGCGCGGTGGCGCCGAGCAGTGCGGACGACAGCCGGGGGACGACCGGCAGGCGGGGGAAGCGGGGCAACAGGGAGAGGAAAGGAAGGAGCTTCACGGCCGGCCTCCTGACACGGGCGTACGGGGGAGGCGGCTCCCGTCCCGTATGCCCTCATGGGGTGTCGGCGCGAGTGCCGGGGGTGGGGTGTCGGTACGAGTGCCGCGGGGCCGGGCGGGCCGGGCGGCGACGGGGGTCGTACCACCGTGCCGTGCGGCTGGCGGCGCGGTGGTACGACGACCTCGTAGCAGCTCCTCCAGGGGGTGTCTCGCGCCGGGCTCCGCGCGGCCGGAACACCGCGTGGTACGGGGGACGGAGCCTGGCGAACATGTCCCACGTGTGATTTCCCCCTCCCCGCCTGCCGCGAAACAGCGGCTTGCGGGATGCTGTGGATAACGTTCGTTCACATCCCCGGCCCTTCAGGCACGGGAGACCAGGTGGAGGCAGTGATGGGTGTGACCGGTCCGATCCGTGTGGTGGTGGCCAAGCCGGGGCTCGACGGCCACGACCGCGGCGCCAAAGTCATCGCGCGGGCGTTGCGGGACGCCGGTATGGAGGTGATCTACACGGGGCTCCACCAGACGCCCGAGCAGATCGTCGACACGGCGATCCAGGAGGACGCCGACGCCATCGGCCTCTCGATCCTCTCCGGGGCGCACAACACGCTGTTCGCCAAGGTGATCGAGCTCCTGAAGGCCCGGGAGGCGGAGGACATCAAGGTGTTCGGCGGCGGGATCATCCCGGAGGACGACATCGCACCGCTGAAGGAGCTGGGCGTCGCGGAGCTCTTCACCCCGGGGGCGACGACGACCGAGATCGTCACATGGGTCAACGCCAACGTCCGCCAGGCCGCCCAGACCTGAACGCCGACCCCGGGGCGGGCCCGCTGTGCACGGGGCCCGCGCGGGCGGCGGGGCAGGCGTCAGGGCCGGAGAGGCGGCGGACCCTGCGCACGGGGCCCGCGCGGGCGGTGGTGGTGGTTCCCGTCGTCGCGCCGGTCGCCGGAGCCGCCTCCGGTGCGGTGTCGGGTCGCCGGAGCCGTCTTCGGCGCGGCGTCGGGGCGGCCGGAATCGTTTTCGGTGCGGTGCGGTGCGGTGTCGGGTCGCCCGAACCGTTTTCGGCGCGGTGTCGGCTCGTCGCGAACGCTTTCGGCGCGCCGGGTCACCGGCTCCGTCCGCAGCGCCGCGTCAGGCCATCAGCTCCGCCTCCATCGCGGCGCGCAGCCGCAGGGTGGAGACCAGGCGCTGGAAGGCCTCCGACCAGTAGCCGCCCGCTCCCGGTGACGCACCCTCCTGCTCGTCCTGCGCGGCCGTCAGGACCTCCAGCCGGTCGGCCTCTGCCGGATCCAGGCAGCGTTCCGCGAGGCCCATCACTCCGCTGAAGCTCCACGGGTAACTCCCGCCGTCCCGCGCGATGTCGAGTGCGTCGACCACCGCACGCCCGAGCGGTCCGGCCCAGGGGACCATGCACACCGCGAGCAGCTGGAACGCCTCCGACAGACCGTGCGCGGCGATGAACTCGGCGACCCAGGAGGCCCGTTCGTCCGCGTCCAGGATCGCGAGGAGCTTTGACCGCTCGGCGATCGAGGCCGTCCCGGGGCTTTGCTCGGGTGCCGAGGGACGCCCGAGCAACGCCCGGGACCACTGCGGATTCCGCTGCCGCATCGCCGCCCGGCACCATGCGGTGTGCAGCTCCCCGGCCCAGTCGTCGGCGACCGGCAGGGCCACGACCTCCTCGGCCGGACGCCCGCCGAACCGCTCCTCCCAGGCGCCGAGCGGGGTGGCCTCCACCACCTGTCCGAGCCACCAGGACCGTTCGCCCCGACCCGTCGGCGGGACCGCGGCGATACCGTCACGCTGCATTTCCGCGTCGCACTCGTGCGGCGCCTCCACAACGATGGAGAGGACATCCCCCGTACGGTCGGGGCTGACGCAGGACAGCGCGCGGGCCGCCATCCGCCCGGCGAGAGCCGACGCGGGCAGGGCGGACAGCAGTTCGGCGGCGGTGGCGCGGACGTTGCGGCTGCGGTCGGACAGGGCCTGCTCCAGGAACGGCTCGTCGTCGCCCCCGAGCCCGGACCGCAGGGAGTCCAGGAACATCAGGCGGTCCTCGGCCCGTTCGGTTGACCATGTGGTGGTGAGCAGGGCGAGTCCGGCGGACGGATCCTGCGCCCGTACGGCGTCGAGCAGCGCGACCCGCTCCGCGAAGAGCCCCTCCTCCCACAGCCGGCGCACCGCATCCGGGTCCCTGATGTCGGGCCCGAGCGTGCCGCTCGCGGAGCCCCGCAGCGCGAACTTCCAGTCGGGATTCAGCCCGGCCAGCCACAGACCGCGCGGCCCGGCGAACGCGAGTGCCTGCGGGCGCAGGTCCGTCCGGGCGCGGGCGGCGTCCAGCAGCGGCGGCAGGAGGGCCGCAGGGGCACGGAAGCCCTTCCGGTTGGCGGTGGCCAGCCACTGCGGAATGAGCTCGGTGAGGTCGGGCGCGGTCCCGCGCCGCCCGCCGCCCGGGGGCGCGGCACGGTCGGCCAGCAGATGGGCGAGCCGGTGCCGGGCGGCCTCGGGGAGCGGCGGACGCGGATCCGGGGCGGCGGGCTCGGGCCGGGCCTCCGGCACGGCGGGCAGCAGCCCGGCCCGCTGCCGCACGGTGTGCAGCGCGGCGGCGTCCAGCAGGGCCGCGGGAGCGTCGGCCGGGACGGGGCCGCTGCGCGGGGCCGGAGGCCGGCGGTCGGTGCCCAGGAGCGCCGAGGTGACCAGCTCCTCCCAGGGGAGGGAGCCGACGGATGCGGATGCGGTGTCGGTGGCGGAAGCGGAAGCGGTGGTGGTGGGGCTGGTCGTGCGAGGCATCTTTCCCCTCCAGTGGCAGGAATACGGGGATGTCGGACAGGAACGGCCGATCGGA
The DNA here is from genome assembly GCF_043202835.1 of Streptomyces sp. NPDC048142. NCBI lineage: Bacteria > Bacillati > Actinomycetota > Actinomycetes > Kitasatosporales > Streptomycetaceae > Streptomyces > Streptomyces sp. NPDC048142. The sequence continues at coordinate 55,735 of NZ_JBIDBC010000030.1, read as the reverse complement.
ACGGCCGACAGGAACGGTGGGCAGCGAGCGGCGGCTACGAATGGTGGGCAGGAACGGCGGATAGGAACGGCAGACACGAGTGGTGGGCAGGAACGGTGGGCAGCGAGCGGCGGGTAGTGGGCGGGCGGCCGAGGGCGGAAGGGTGGGGCGGGGTGGGCGTCGGGGTGCACCGGGGACGGCCGGGGCAGGCCGCCCCGGTCACCCGGTCACCCGGTCACCCGGTCACCCGGTCACCCGGTCACCCGGTCACCCGGTCACCCGGTCACCCGGTTGCCGGGGCGCCGGTCAGACCAGTTGGATGACCGACCCGCCCGTGGTGTGCCTGCCCTCCCCCCTCTCGTCCGGGTCCCAGGCCGCGAACGGGTCGAAGCCGCGGTGGCCGATCTCGCCGAACACGGTGACCGGGCCGCCGCCGGACAGGGCGACGAGCTTCCACAGGCCCGGCCGGGACAGTGCGGCCGGGGTGATCGGCAGGGCGGAATCGGCGTGTGCGTCGGCCACTTGCCAGCCGTCCTTGGACGGCACGGGTATGACGTCGCACAGGGTGACCGGGCAGGCGTCCAGCCAGGGGTCCTCCCGCAGGGCGGTTCCGTAGACGGCCGGCGCGGCTGCCGCGGCGATCCCCGGCGGGGGCCCGGCCGGGGCCGTGGCTCCGAACTGTTCGCCGAGCTCCGCACGGAGCTGCCCGCCGCCCGGATAAGGCGTCAGCTCGGCGTCGATCGTCGCGCCCACCGGCAGCGCCTGCGCCGGGGACCGGCCTGCCGCGCCGAACGAGAGCAGCAGAGCGGTGCGGCCCGACTCCCGCCCGTACAGCCAGATCCGCCGGGCGACGATCTTGCCGTCCGGGGTGTCGTACTGCGCGAGGACCAGCCAGTGGTCACGGACCGGGGTGCCTTCGGCGGACACCGGCAGCCCCACTCTCGTACGCACGGTCGCGGCCAGCGGGTCCGGCAGCCGTTCCCTGCCGAGCCAGGCCGTGTCCAGCAGATGGAGCAGGCCGCACTCCTCCAGCAGGCGGACCGGCCAGCCCGGTCCGGACCCGGTGATCGCGCCCAGCTCCCTCACCCGGGCCGCAAGCCCCGGGGCCTGGGCGTCGACCATGCGGGCCGCTGTCTCCTCCCACAGGCCGTATCCCGCGTGGTCGGTCGCGGCGAGCCCGCCGCGCAGCAGGTCGGCCAGACGCTGTTCCAGCTCCTGGGCCCCGCCCGTGACGCGCTCGGCACGGCGCTCCGCCCGCTTTCTGGCGGCGGCGGTGTCGGCGGGCCCCCGCGCGGTGTCGCCGCCCGCCGCGGCCCCGCCCTTCTCCGCCGCGCGTCCGCGCCGGCCCTCGATCCACGCCGCGGCCCAGTCGGCCGGCTCACCCGGCCGGAACGCGGCGTCGTCGGATGCCAGGAGCAGCAACAGCCCCAGCGCGTGCTTGCACGGGAACTTCCGGCTCGGGCAACTGCAGGAGAAGGCCGGGCCGGTGGTGTCGACCACCGTCCGATACGGCGTGCTCCCGCTCCCCTTGCACAGGCCCCACACCGCGCCGCCCGTGGCGTCGCAGCCCGTGCCGGTCCACGGGCCGGCCGCGCCGAGTCGCGTACCCGCCTTGCGTGACGCGTCGTCAGGAGCCAGTGCCAGCACCTGTTCCACCGACCAGCGCGCCACCGGTCCACCGGTGGGCGAGGGTTCTCCCCCGTGAGATAGCAGCATGTCTCCGACGGTAGGGGGCGCCACTGACAGTCCCCCTCCGACCTGCGAAGCAACTGCCGGATGGGGGTGCGACCCTGCGTCCGGCCCTCTGCGTTTCTCGGCGTGAGGAGCAGATCCGGGCGGACCGGTCCCGCGAGGATCCCACCGGCTGAACCGCACGATCCGCACGCCATCCGAACCACGCGTACCTTCAGGACCACCCGCCCCGTGGGCACCGCCGCCCGCGCCCTCGCGATCACCCGGCTCATGCCCGTTGTCAGTGGCATGGTGCACGGTGGAACCACATCAGGTCGACCGATCTGGAGGGGGATCCATGACCGTGCCCGAGACCACCGCGGCCGTCGAGGCGGAGGCAGGCGCCGAGGCGCTCCGCCCGCACGCCGAAGACGCGTTCGCCGACGAGCTGAAGGCGCTCGCGGCCGCCGACGACCGGCCGAGGCCCGCCCGTTGGCGGCTGTCGCCCTGGGCTGTCGCCATCTATCTGCAGGGCGGGACCCTGCCGGACGGGACGGTGATCACGCCGAAGTACGTGGGCCCGCGCCGCCTGGTCGAGGTGGCCGTGACCACGCTGGCCACGGACCGGGCGCTGCTCCTGCTCGGTGTCCCCGGCACGGCCAAGACCTGGGTGTCCGAACACCTCGCCGCCGCCGTCAGCGGTGACTCGACACTGCTCGTGCAGGGCACCGCGGGGACGCCCGAGGAAGCCGTCCGCTACGGGTGGAACTACGCCCAGCTGCTGGCCCAGGGCCCGAGCCGCGACGCCCTGGTGCCCAGTCCGCTGATGCGGGCCATGTCCGAGGGCATGACCGCCCGGGTCGAGGAGCTGACCCGTATCCCCGCCGACGTGCAGGACTCGCTCATCACGATCCTGTCCGAGAAGACGCTCCCCGTCCCCGAGCTGGGACAGGAGGTCCAAGCGGTCCGCGGGTTCAACCTCATCGCCACGGCCAACGACCGGGACCGCGGCGTCAACGAGCTGTCCAGCGCGCTGCGCCGCCGGTTCAACACGGTCGTGCTGCCCCTGCCCGCCACCGCGGACGCCGAGGTCGACATCGTGTCCCGGCGCGTCGACCAGATCGGCCGCTCGCTCGACCTGCCCCCGGCTCCGGAGGGCCTGACCGAGATCCGGCGCGTGGTGACGGTCTTCCGTGAGCTGCGCGACGGGGTGACCACCGACGGGCGCACCAAGCTCAAGTCGCCCTCCGGCACGCTCTCCACCGCAGAGGCGATCTCCGTCGTCACGAACGGCCTCGCCCTCGCCGCCCACTTCGGCGACGGCATTCTGCGCCCCGGCGACGTCGCGGCCGGCATCCTCGGCGCGGTCGTCCGGGACCCCGCGGCGGACCGGGTGGTCTGGCAGGAGTATCTGGAGACCGTGGTCCGCGAGCGGGACGGCTGGAAGGACTTCTACCGCGCCTGCCGCGAGGTGACCGCATGACGAGCCCGGCCGGGACGGAGGCCCCGACGACCGGAACGGCCGGGCCAGGGCCTGGCCCGGCTGCCGGGCCCTGGCTCCTGGGGGTGCGGCATCACGGCCCCGGGTCGGCCCGCGCGGTCCTCGCCGCGCTCGCGGCGGCCCGCCCGGCCGCCGTCCTCATCGAGGGGCCGCCCGAGGGGGACGCGCTGCTGCCTCTCGCCGCCGACCCGCAGATGCGCCCTCCCGTCGCGCTGCTCGCGCACGCTGTGGACGACCCGGGGCGGGCCTCCTTCTGGCCGATGGCCGCGTTCTCGCCGGAGTGGGTGGCCATCCGGTGGGCCCTGGACCACGATGTCCCGGTCCGCTTCATCGACCTGCCCGCCGCCCACTCCCTCGCGCTCAAGGAACCCGCGCCGGGACCGGGGAGCGACGAGGCACCGGGGGAGCAGGCCCCGGAAGAGGTCACGCCGGTCGTCGACCCGATCCGGGTGCTCGCCGAGACCGCCGGATACGACGACCCCGAGCGCTGGTGGGAGGACGTCGTCGAGCACCGCTCACCCCCCGGAGGAACGGCCTCCGGGGGAGCGCCCGCCGAAGGAGCGCCCACCGAGGGAACGGGCACCGAAGGCGCGCGCACCGAAGGAGCGATCACCGAAGGACCGACCCCCGGAGGAACGGCCACCGAAGGAGCGCCCACCGAGGGAACGGCAGGCGACGGGCTGGCGCCGTTCGCGGCGCTGGCGGAGGCCATGACCGCTCTCCGTGAGGCCTACGGCGACGGCGGGCAGCCCCGGGACGCGGTGCGCGAGGCGTACATGCGGATCCAGTTGCGTACCGCGCGCAAGGAGTTCGGGGACGACGTCGCGGTCGTCTGCGGCGCCTGGCACGTTCCCGCGCTCGCCGCGCGGACCACCCTCGCCGCCGACCGCGCCCTGCTCAAGGGCCTCCCGAAGGTCAGGACCGACCTGACCTGGGTGCCCTGGACCCACCGCCGGCTCGCCCGGCACAGCGGATACGGGGCGGGGATCGACTCACCCGGCTGGTACGGGCACCTCTTCGACGTGGCCGACCGGCCGATCGAGCGATGGATGACCAAGGTCGCCGGACTGCTGCGCGAGGAGGACCGGTTCGTCTCCACCGCCCATGTCATCGAGGCCGTCCGGCTCGCCGAGACCCTCGCCGCCTTCCGGGGCCGGCCGCTGGCCGGTCTCGGCGAGACGACCGACGCGGTGCGGGCCGTCATGTGCGAGGGGTCCGACGTCCCGCTCGCCCTCGTCCGGGACCGGCTGATCGTCGGCGAGACCCTCGGCGAGGTGCCGGACACCGCCCCGGCCGTCCCGCTGCAACGGGACCTGACCCGCAGCCAGCGCACCCTCCGGCTCAAGCAGGAGGCGTCGGAACGCGAGCTGGACCTCGACCTGCGCAAGGAGACCGACGCCGCCCGCAGCCGCCTCCTGCACCGGCTGTGCCTCCTCGACGTCGGCTGGGGCGACCCCGTCGCGGGGCGCGGCAGCACCGGCACCTTCCGCGAGAGCTGGCGGCTGAGCTGGGAACCGGAACTGCACGTCCGGGTCGCGGAGGCGGGCGTGTGGGGCACCACCGTGCTCACCGCCGCCACCGCGAAGGCCGAGTCGGGGGCCGTGGCGGCGACCGCTCTGGCCGAGGTCACCGCACTCGCCGAACGCTGCCTCCTGGCCGAACTGCCCGACGCGCTGCCCGTCGTGATGAAGGCCCTCGCCGACCGGGCCGCACTCGACGCGGACGTCGGCCACCTCGCGGACGCGCTGCCCGCCCTGGCCCGCTCCCTGCGGTACGGGGACGTGCGCTCCACGGACACGGCGGCGCTCGCGGAGGTCGCCGCCGGACTCGCCGAGCGGATCTGCGTCGGCCTGCCGCCCGCCTGCACCGGCCTCGACGCCGACGGGGCCGAGGCGCTGCGCCGTCAGGTGGAAGCCGTGCACGGCGCGATCGGGCTGCTGCTCGCCGGCACGGACCCCGCCGAAGGGCTGCGGGAGCGCTGGGACGCCGTCCTGCACAAGCTGGCGGCGCGGGACACGGTCGCCGGAATCATCCGGGGCCGGGCCACCCGGCTGCTCCTGGACGAGGGACGGCTGGCGGAGGACGAGGCGGCCCGGTTGATGGGCCTGGCGCTCTCGCCCGGCACCCCGCCCGCCGACGCCGCGGCCTGGATCGAGGGGTTCGTCGGCGGCGCGTCGGGCGGCGGCATGCTGCTGGTCCACGACGAGCGGCTGCTCGGCCTCGTCGACGCCTGGCTGACCGGTGTCCCCGCCGACATGTTCACCGATGTGCTGCCGCTGCTGCGCCGCACGTTCTCCGCGTACGAACCGGGCGTACGGCGCACTCTGGGCGAGCTGGTCCGGCGCGGGCCCGCACCCGAGGGCGCCCGCCGGGACGACGTCGGCCGGGTGCCCGGGGGCTTCGGACCCGGTCTCGACCGGGCCAGGGCCGACGCGGTGGAGCCGGTGCTGAGCCTGCTGCTCGGCCGCGGACCCGAGCCCGCGGAGGCCGCCGGATGACGACGGACCAGGTCGTGACGGACTCGACGGGGGAGACGATGGAACGGACGACGACGACGGCACAGGCCTCGCAGACCGCGCGGCCAACCGCCTCGCACGTGCCCGACGCCGAACGGCTGCGGCGCTGGCGGATGGTGCTCGGCGCGGACAGCGCCGACAGCACCGGGCACACCCTCACCGGCCAGGACGCGGCGATGGACGGTGCGTTGAACGCCCTGTACGGCGGGGGCACCGGGAAGAAGCCCGGCGGCCGGAGCTCCGGTGGCCGTTCGGCGGGGCTCGGCGCGTCGGCGCCCTCCGTCGCCCGCTGGCTCGGCGACATCCGGACCTACTTCCCCAGCTCCGTGGTCCAGGTCATGCAGCGCGACGCGATCGACCGGCTCGGCCTGGCGTCGCTGCTCCTGGAGCCGGAGATGCTGGAGGCGGTCGAGGCGGACGTCCACCTCGTCGGCACTCTGCTCTCGCTCAACAAGGCGATGCCCGAGACGACGAGGGAGACCGCACGTGCCGTCGTCCGCAAGGTCGTCGAGGACCTGGAGAAGCGCCTGGAAAGCCGCACCAGAGCCACCCTGACCGGCGCTCTGGACCGCTCGGCGCGGATCAGCCGGCCGCGCCACCGGGACATCGACTGGAACCGAACCATCCGGGCCAACCTCAAGAACTACCTCCCCGTCCCGGGCCCCCTCCCGGGATCGTTCGGCGCGGGAGGCGCGGGAGGCGCGGGAGGCGCGGGAGGCGCGGGAGTCCCGGGAGGCGTGGAGGGGAGGGGCACGATCGTTCCTGAGCGTCTCATCGGCTACGGGCGCGCCTCCCGGTCCGCCAAGAAGGACATCGTCCTGTGCATCGACCAGTCGGGCTCGATGGCCGCGTCGGTCGTCTACGCCTCGGTCTTCGGCGCGGTGCTCGCCTCCATGCGCACGCTGTCGACCCGGCTCGTCGTCTTCGACACGGCGGTCGTCGATCTCACCGACCAGCTCGACGACCCGGTCGACGTCCTCTTCGGCACCCAGCTCGGCGGTGGCACCGACATCAATCGGGCGCTCGCCTACTGCCAGTCGAAGATCACCCGCCCCGCGGACACCGTCGTCGTTCTCATCAGCGATCTCTACGAGGGCGGCATACGCGACGAAATGCTCAAGCGGGTCGCCGCGATGAAGGCCTCCGGCGTGCAGTTCGTGACGCTGCTCGCACTCTCCGACGAGGGCGCACCCGCGTACGACCACGAGCACGCGGCGGCGCTCGGGGCACTGGGCGCACCCGCGTTCGCCTGTACGCCGGATCTCTTCCCGGACGTCATGGCGGCGGCGATCGAGAAGAGGCCACTGCCCATACCGGACAAAGAACGCCCCGCCGGGGAGCTCTAGGGGCCACCCTCTGTGACCGTTATCACCGCTCAGGTGTGATCTGCGATTTAGGGTCACACGGAGCGCGGGGATAACCTGCCGGATGGACATGCCGCGTGCTCGGACACCGTGTACGCCTCCCTAGTGACAGCGCAGTCACGTTGCCCTTCGCGGCACGCCCACGCAGAAGAACGAACCGCGATACCACTAAAAGGGACGGACGCGCGTGGACCTGTTCGAGTACCAGGCGAGGGACCTCTTCGCCAAGCACGGTGTACCGGTGCTGGCCGGTGAAGTGATCGACACGCCTGAGGCAGCCCGCGAGGCGACCGAGAAGCTGGGCGGCAAGTCTGTCGTCAAGGCGCAGGTGAAGGTCGGCGGCCGCGGCAAGGCCGGTGGCGTCAAGCTGGCCGCCACCCCCGACGAAGCGGTCGCCCGGGCGACCGACATTCTCGGCATGGACATCAAGGGCCACACGGTCCACAAGGTGATGATCGCCGAGACGGCTCCCGAGATTCTTGAGGAGTACTACGTCTCGTACCTCCTCGACCGCACCAACCGCACCTTCCTGGCCATGGCCTCGGTGCAGGGCGGCATGGACATCGAGGAGGTCGCGGAGAAGACCCCCGAGGCCCTCGCGAAGGTCCCGGTCGACTCCAACTCCGGCGTCGACATCGTCAAGGCCCGCGAGATCGTGGCCCAGGCGAAGTTCCCGGCCGAGGTGGCCGAGAAGGTCGCCGAGGTCCTGGTGACGCTGTGGGACACCTTCGTCGCCGAGGACGCGCTCCTCGTCGAGGTGAACCCGCTGGCCAAGGTCGCCTCCGGCGACATCCTGGCGCTGGACGGCAAGGTCTCGCTCGACGAGAACGCCGACTTCCGCCAGCCGGAGCACGAGGCTCTCGAGGACAAGGCCGCAGCCAACCCGCTCGAGGCTGCCGCCAAGGCCAAGAACCTCAACTACGTCAAGCTGGACGGCGAGGTCGGCATCATCGGCAACGGCGCCGGCCTGGTCATGTCGACCCTGGACGTCGTCGCGTACGCCGGTGAGAACCACGGCAACGTGAAGCCCGCCAACTTCCTCGACATCGGTGGCGGCGCCTCCGCAGAGGTCATGGCGAACGGCCTGGAGATCATCCTCGGCGACCCGGACGTCAAGTCCGTCTTCGTCAACGTCTTCGGTGGCATCACCGCCTGTGACGAGGTCGCCAACGGCATCGTGCAGGCGCTCGCGCTGCTCGAGTCCAAGGGCGAGAAGGTCGAGAAGCCGCTGGTCGTGCGTCTCGACGGCAACAACGCGGAGCTGGGTCGCAAGATCCTCTCCGACGCCAACCACCCGCTCGTGCAGCGCGTGGACACCATGGACGGCGCGGCCGACAAGGCCGCCGAGCTCGCCGCGGCTGCGAAGTAAGGAAGAGGGACTCAGACCACCATGGCTATCTTCCTCACCAAGGACAGCAAGGTCATCGTCCAGGGGATGACCGGCGCGACGGGCATGAAGCACACCAAGCTCATGCTCGCCGACGGCACCAACATCGTCGGCGGCGTGAACCCGCGCAAGGCCGGCACCTCCGTCGACATCGACGGCACCGAGGTCCCGGTCTTCGGCTCGGTCAAGGAAGCGATGGAGAAGACGGGCGCGAACGTGTCCGTCCTCTTCGTGCCGCCGGCGTTCTCCAAGGCCGCCGTCGTCGAGGCGATCGACGCCGAGATCCCGCTCGCGGTCGTCATCACCGAGGGCATCGCCGTTCACGACTCCGCCGCCTTCTGGGCGTACGCGGGCGAGAAGGGCAACAAGACCCGGATCATCGGCCCGAACTGCCCGGGTCTCATCACCCCCGGCCAGTCCAACGCCGGCATCATCCCGGGCGACATCACCAAGCCCGGCCGCATCGGTCTCGTGTCCAAGTCCGGCACGCTGACCTACCAGATGATGTACGAGCTCCGTGACATCGGCTTCTCCTCGGCCGTCGGCATCGGTGGCGACCCGATCATCGGTACGACGCACATCGACGCCCTCGCGGCGTTCGAGGCGGACCCGGAGACCGACCTCATCGTGATGATCGGCGAGATCGGCGGCGACGCCGAGGAGCGTGCCGCCGACTTCATCGCGAAGAACGTCACCAAGCCGGTCGTCGGTTACGTCGCGGGCTTCACCGCCCCGGAGGGCAAGACCATGGGCCACGCCGGCGCCATCGTCTCCGGCTCCTCGGGCACCGCCCAGGCGAAGAAGGAGGCCCTTGAGGCCGCCGGCGTCAAGGTCGGCAAGACGCCGACCGAGACCGCCAAGCTGGCGCGCGAGATCCTCGGCGCCTGACGCAGAAAGCCAGACGGCCAGGCTGCCAGATGGTCGGGCAGTCGGGCAGTCCGGCAGTCGGGCAGCAGCGGCACGCAGCGAACGGCGCGGGCCCGCACCTCTGAGTGACACAGGGGGTGCGGGCCCGCGCCGTTCGCGTATGTAGCTGCCTACGTGCCTACGTGCCTACGTGCCTGTCGGCCGGGTCACCGGAGCTGCGGAACCAGCCGCTCCGGACCGTGCGCCAACTGCTCGCGCAGCGACTTCTGGAGCTTCAGGTCCTGCGCGGTGAGCTTCTGCGGACCACCACGCGGCGGTACGCCCCCGACCCGCTCGGCGGGAGAGATCGGCTGCTCGTAGTGGGTGGGCGCGGTGTGCAGGGTCAGTCCGGTCATGGCGATGAGCAGCGCGGCGCCCGCGACGGCGGCCCGGGTCCACAGCCTGGCCGTGTTCTCGCTGCCGGTGCGCACGGCACGGGCCGGCTGCGGTACGGGGACGTGCTCGGCGCGGGCGAGGCCGCCGAGCCGGTCGTGCAGCAGGGCCGACTGTTCGGCGGGCGAGTCCGCGACCGCCAGTTCGGGGAGCCGCTCGGCGACGGCGGCGCGGGCGGTCATCAGACGGCCCGCCGCCGCCGGGGTGCTGGCCTCCGTCTCGGCCGCGGTCTCCGGGAGGTCCAGGCCGACCCCGTCGTACAGGAGCAGTGTGCGCCGGTAGACCGGGGGCAGGTCGAGCAGCGCGTCGAACAGCGCCCGCTTGCCCGGCTCCGTGGGCGGGGCGTCGGGGTGCCGGTGCGTGCGGCGCAGCCGGTGCCAGGGGGACATCGCGTACTCGTACGCCGCCGCGCGCATCCAGCCGGCCGGGTCGCGGTCGACGGCCACCTCGGGCCAGCGCTGCCAGGCCAGTTGGAAGGCGCGCTCGACGGACTCGCGGGCCAGGGCGCGGCGGCCGGTCAGCAGATAGGTCTGCCGGACGAGGCCGGGGGCGGTGCGGGCGTACAGGTCGTCGAACGCCTCGGCGGGCGAGAGGGACCGCTCGCCGGCCGCCTCCGCACCGGTGTCCGTGGCCGCTTCAGCGCTCGCCTCCGCGCTCGCCTCCGTCCCCGTTCCCGTGTCCGGCCCCAGCCCCGTTCCTGTGCCTGTGCCTGTGTTGTTCCCCGTGTCCGGAGCCGTCTCCGGCTCTGTGTCCGGGCTTGCGGGCAGTGTCGCGAGCGGGGCCTCCGGGGCGGCTTCGACGGTCGCTTCCGGAGCTGCCGGAGGTGTCATAGCGGTCGGAGGTGCGGTGGTGGGGAGCGTCTCCGGTTCGGGGGCGATGAGCTTCGCGTACAGCGCGCGCTTGCGTCCGCGCGGGCTGGTGCGCCCCGTCTCCCAGGAGCGCACGGTGGCGCGCGTAACGCCGACCGCCGCCGCCACCTGCTCCTCGCTCAGCGCTTTCGCCTCGCGCAGTCTGCGGCGCTCCTTGGGGGAGGGCAGCGGCGGCGCGGCCTCGTCGGTCGTGCTCCGGGTCATGGGTGACCTCCGGCAGCGCCGCACTGGGTGAAAAAGTACATAAACGTATATTGAGCGACACGGCGGCTGTTCGCGCGTTACGCGAGATAAGCGCGTGTCGTTGGCAGCATGGGCCGCGTGACCCAAATGACGCAACGCAGCCCGAAGGCGACGGCCGAGCGGAACCGCACCCTCGCCCTGGCCTCCGCCCTGGTGCGGGGTGCCGTGGCCGCCGGGCTCGGCCTCGGGGCGCTGGCGGTGCTGGTCATGGTGCTGTGGATCAGCTCCCCGTACCCCGACAGCGGGCCGGGCGGGGCGCTGCGCGCGGCCGCCGGGGTCTGGCTGCTCGCCCACGGCGCCGGACTCGTACGCCCCGACACCCTGAGCGGCGTTCCCGCGCCTGTCGGCATGGTGCCGCTGCTGCTCGTGCTGGGCCCGGTCTGGCTGGCGCACCGCGCTGCGCGTGATGCGGCGGAGCCGGAGGAGGGGCGGCCCAGGCCTTCGCGGGCGGGCGCGTTCTGCGCGGTGACCGCGGGGTATCTGCTGGTGGTGGCGGGGGCGGCGGCCTATGCGCGGGGCGGCTCGCTGCGGGCGGAACCGGACACGCTGGTGTTCCCGGTGGCGCTGGTGGTGGCCGGTGCGGCGGCGGCCGGGGTGTGGACGGCGGCCGGGCGGCCGTTCGGGCCCCTGCCGTCCTGGTCGCCCCTGGCGCTTCAGGAGGCGTTCGCGCGGACGCTCTTCCGCGACCGGGCCGAGACGGCGTGCCGGTCGGCGGCGGTGGGCGTGATGGTGCTGCTCGGGGGCGGCGCGCTGCTGGTCGCGGTCGCGCTCGGCCGGAACGCGGCGGTGGCCCAGGACGCGTTCCTGGCGCTCGCGGGCGACTGGTCGGGCTGGTTCGCCGTGCTCCTGCTCGCTGCCTCGCTCGTGCCGAACGCCGCGCTGTGGGGTGCGGCGTACGGGCTCGGGCCCGGCTTCTCGCTCGGTACGGGAGCCACCGCCACCCCGCTGGGCCTCGACGGTGCCCCGGCGGTGCCCGGCTTCCCGCTGCTGGCGGCGGTGCCGGACCAGGGGCCGGGCAGCCTGCTGAGCGGGGCGGCCCTGGCGGTACCGGTGGCGGCCGCGCTGGCGGTGGCATGGTTCACCGTACGCAGGGCCGCCCCCGCCGACGCGCCCCGCGCGCAGGTGTGGAGCCCGCGCGAGACGGTGCTGGTGACCCTGTTCGCCGCGCTGGGGTGCGGTGCCGGAACGGCGCTGCTCACGGCAGTGGCCGGCGGGCCCCTCGGCACCGGGGCACTGAGCGCGTTCGGTCCGGTGTGGTGGCTGACCGGCCCGGCGGCGCTGGCGTGGACCGCGGCTGTCGGCGTACCGGCGGCCCTGCTGCTGCGGCTGTGGCGACTGCGCACCCCGGGCTGGGCCTGGCGCAGGGACACCGGCGTACGGGATGTAAGGGGTGTACCGGAAGTGGAAGGGGCCCCGGCGGCAGCGACAGCGGCGGGTATGGGGACGGTGGCCGAGGCGGAGGCGGAAGTCGTCATCGGGCGTCCGCGCCGCTGGTGGCCGTCGTGGCGTGGGCGGGGCGGTGCGTCGGAGGCCGAGTCCGGCGAAGCAGGGCCGGGCGATCCCGTGACCCCGGCCGCTGCGGGTGCCGTTCCGGTCCCGGGCGCGGCCCCCGGCGCGGCGACCGAAGCCGCCTCCGGTACGGCCTCCGCGACGGCCTCCGGCGCGCTGCCCGGCCCGGGGGCGGGGCGGAGTGGCGCGGGGTTCGAGCCGTACGATTTCCTGCCGACCGACCCCTGGCACGAGAAGTCTGATCCCTGGGACGAGAAGGCCGATCCGTGGCACGAGAAAAGCTTCAGGGAGGCCCGTTGGGCCTCCCTGAAGCGGGGTTCCGGCGGACTGATGGCCGACTTTCCCGCCGATCCCGCCGCGGACCGGCCCGCTGCGGAGCCGGACGGCCCGGGAACTACTCCTTGACGCCGAAGTACGGCTCCAGCGGCTCCGGCAGGTGGTCGTTGCAGGCGAGCGCGCCGGTCTTGGTCAGGGCGTCGTTCACGCAGGTGTAGTAGTCGCGGTAGACGAGCTGCACGGTGAACGTCGTCGCCACGATGAGCAGTGCCAACAGGGCTGTCACCAAGCCGCCGACGGCCGCCGTGGTCTGCTGCCTGCTGCTGACGTTCTGCGGCGAGGCGGGCGAGGCGGGCGAGGGTGCGGCTCCGGAGACGTCGTCCGCCGTGGCTCCCGTGCCGGTGCCGGAAGCGGAACCGGCCGTCCCCGCGCCGCCCGCCACCGTGCGGTCCGTCGCGGAGGCGTTCTTCTGCGGGGCGCGGAGCGCGCTGATCGCCCAGTACGTCGAGAGCGCGCCCAGCAGCAGGGCGAGTTCCGTGAAGTCGAAGAGCGCGAAGAAGAAGGCCCACATACCGCCGAGCACCGCGTAGCGGGCGCGCCGCTGCGCGGGGTCGGTGGGGTCCCAGCGCACTCCGCCCGGACCGCCGCTGTCGGTTCCGCCCTTGCCCCCGGGGCCACCGGTGCCGCTACCGCCGGGGCGGCCGCCGAAGCCGCCGTTGCCCCGGCCGGGCTGCTTGCTGCTCCACTGGCTGCCCCACGACGGGCGGTTGCCGGAGGAGCCGTCGCCGTTCCCGTCGGCCCCACCGTTCCCGTCGGACTCACTATTCCCGTCGGACCCGCTGGATCCGTTCGGCGCGGAGTGGCGGCGCGGCTGCCACGGCTGGTCCGGTCGGTTCGCGGGCGGCGCGGCGAACGGGTTGTCCTCCTGGGGCTTCCCGGCGGAGCCGGAGCCCGGAGCGGATCCCGAGGAGGAAGCGGATCCCGAGGAGGAGGTGGATCCCGAGGAGGAGGTGGAGGAGGAACCGGGGGAGGGCGAGCCCGGCGAAGAGGACCCGGAGGAGGAGGGGCCCGGCGATGCGGAGTCCGGCGATGCGGAGTCCGGTGAAGAGGACTGGCGTTCCCGCATCAGTAGAGCGGACCGCTCGGGCAGGGGGAGGCGGAAGGCGGTGCGACGGCGTCGGTCCGGCATGTGATGAACGTCTTCCCCATCTCGTCATGTCCGCCCGAAGGACGGTTCGTCCGCCCGGTGGACGGCTCGCTGTCCCCTGACGCTACCTTCCGCTCACGCCCCCGTCCCGTGGGGGCCGTCGGGTGTGCCGGTATCGTTGCTGACGGTCGGCCCGTTCGTAGGGTTCCCCGTATCGGGCGAGGCGATACTTTCGTACGACCCTACAAAGAGCCTGCCGCACCCGCGTCACCCTGCGGTCATCACGTGAGAAAGGGCCCCGAAGTGGCCTCCCCGCCCCCCTCAGCTTCCCCTGCCCGGCTGGTCGTGCTGGTCTCCGGATCCGGTACGAATCTCCAGGCGCTCCTCGACGCCATCGGCGACGACCCCGAGGGGTACGGAGCACGGATCGTCGCGGTCGGCGCGGACCGCGACGGTACCGGTGGCCTGGAGCGAGCGGAGCGGGCCGGAATCCCCACGTTCGTGTGCAAGCTCAAGGACCACGCGACCCGCGCCGAATGGGACGAGGCGCTCGCCGGGGCCGTCGCCGAGCACCGCCCGGACCTCGTCGTCTCCGCCGGTTTCATGAAGATCGTCGGCCCGGCGTTCCTCGCCGCGTTCGGCGGCCGGACCGTCAACACCCACCCCGCCCTGCTGCCCAGCTTTCCCGGTGCCCACGGAGTGCGTGACGCGCTCGCGTACGGCGTGAAGGTCACCGGCTGCACCGTCCACTTCGTCGACGACGGTGTCGACACCGGTCCGATCATCGCGCAGGGCGTGGTCGAGGTGACCGAGGAGGACACCCCGGAGGGCGAAGCCGCCCTCCATGAACGCATCAAGGAAGTCGAGCGCTCGCTGCTCGTCGAGGCCGTGGGGCGGATCGCCCGTGACGGCTATCGCATTGAGGGACGAAAGGTTCATCTCGGTCATGTCGGTGAATAAGCCCATCCGCCGCGCCCTGGTCAGTGTCTACGACAAGACGGGGCTCGAAGACCTCGCCCGCGGTCTGCACGAGGCGGGCGTCGAACTCGTCTCCACCGGCTCCACCGCCGGGCGGATCGCCGCCGCCGGAGTGCCGGTCACCAAGGTCGAGGAGCTCACCGGCTTCCCCGAGTGCCTGGACGGCCGCGTCAAGACGCTGCACCCCCGCGTCCACGCCGGCATCCTCGCCGACCTCCGCCTGGGCGCCCACCGCGAGCAGCTCGCCGAGCTCGGCGTCGAGCCCTTCGACTTGGTGGTGGTGAACCTCTACCCGTTCAAGGAGACCGTCGCTTCCGGCGCCTCCGACGACGCGTGCGTCGAGCAGATCGACATCGGCGGCCCCTCGATGGTCCGCGCCGCCGCCAAGAACCACCCGTCGGTCGCCGTCGTCACCAGCCCCGGGCGGTACGCCGACGTCCTCGCCGCGGTCAAGGAAGGCGGGTTCGACCTGACCGCCCGCAAGCGGCTCGCCGCCGAGGCGTTCCAGCACACCGCCGCGTACGACGTGGCCGTCGCCTCCTGGTTCGCCGACGACTACGCGGCCGCCGACGATTCGGGGCTGCCCGAATTCCTCGGTGACACCTACACCCGTGAGAACGTCCTGCGCTACGGCGAGAACCCGCACCAGCCCGCCGCGCTCTACACCTCCGGCGACGGCGGTCTCGCCGAGGCCGAGCAGCTGCACGGCAAGGAGATGTCCTACAACAACTACACGGACACCGACGCCGCCCGCCGCGCCGCCTACGACCACGCCGAGCCGTGCGTCGCGATCATCAAGCACGCCAACCCGTGCGGCATCGCCATCGCCGACGACGTGGCCGAGGCGCACCGCAAGGCCCACGCCTGCGACCCGCTCTCCGCGTTCGGCGGTGTCATCGCCGTCAACCGCCCGGTGACCGTCGCGCTCGCCGAGCAGGTCGCGGAGATCTTCACCGAGGTCATCGTCGCCCCGGCGTACGAGGACGGCGCCGTCGAGGTGCTGGCCCGCAAGAAGAACATCCGTGTGCTGCGCGCCCCGGACGCCCCGACCACCGCGTTCGAGGTCAAGCCGATCGACGGCGGTGCGCTGCTCCAGGTGACCGACCGCCTCCAGGCCGAGGGCGACGACCCGGCCAACTGGACCCTCGCCACCGGCGACGCGCTCTCCGAGGCGGAGCTGAAGGAGCTGGCCTTCGCCTGGAAGGCGTGCCGCGCGGTCAAGTCCAACGCGATCCTGCTCGCCAAGGACAGCGCGTCGGTCGGCGTCGGCATGGGCCAGGTCAACCGCGTCGACTCCGCGAAGCTCGCCGTCGAGCGGGCGGGCGAGGAGCGGGCAGCCGGTTCCTACGCCGCGTCCGACGCCTTCTTCCCGTTCCCCGACGGCCTGGAGATCCTCACGGCCGCCGGCGTCAAGGCCGTCGTCCAGCCCGGCGGATCCGTCCGCGACGAGCTGGTGGTCGAGGCCGCGGAGAAGGCCGGCGTGACCATGTACTTCACGGGCACGCGCCACTTCTTCCACTGACCGGTCGTCCTCCGGTGGCCGCACCCTCTCCCGGGGTGCGGCCACCGCCGTGTCCGTCGTACGGAATCCGCTCGTCGCTCTGTTCTAATGAACGGCCGTGGTAGTGAACGGTTGTGTGAACGGCCGTGGTAACGACCGGCGTGGAACGGCCGTGGGTAATGAACGGCCGTGAGAATCCCTAGCGGGGGCAGTCACCGTGCTTGAGCTGAACAAGAGTGGAACGGACCGGCCGGAATCAGGACGTCTGCCTGCCCAGGGGCCGGGTCCGGACGCGGGGTCGGACGCCGTCGCGCCGGACGCCCGTCCGGTCGGCGACGCGCCGGCGACGGCCGAAGCCGCTGCCGAACGCGTACCCCTGCGCCCGTACCTCATCGCGGGCGCCATTCTGTGCGCGCTCTACTTCCTCTACTCGTACTTCCAGTACAGCCGCTTCGGCTCGCCCTCCTGGGACCTGGGGATCTTCGAGCAGGAGGTCAGGGCGTACGCCGGGTTCGACGCGCCGGTCGTCGACATCAAGGGCCCCGGCTATCTGATCCTCGGCGACCACTTCTCCCCGATCGTGGCGCTGCTGGCCCCGCTGTACTGGCTCTGGCCGTCGGCCGAGTCCCTGCTGCTGGCCCAGGCGGCGCTGTTCGCGCTGGGGGCGGTCGTGGTCGGCCGCACCACCCAGCAGCTGCTCGGCGGACGCTCCGGCCTCTGCGTCACCGTCGCGTACGGACTCTCCTGGGGCATCCAGGAAGCGGTGAAGGCCGACTTCCACGAGATCGCGTTCGCCGTACCGCTGCTGGCCCTCGTCTGCCGGGCCCTGCTCCTGCGGCGCTGGACGGCCGCCCTGCTGTGGTCGCTGCCCCTGGTCCTGGTCAAGGAGGACCTCGGCGCGACCGTCGCCGTCGTCGGCTTCCTGCTCTTCGTGTACGGCCGCCGCCTCCAGGGCGCACTGCTCGCCGCGTTCGGGGTCGTGGCCTTCGTGGTCACCCTCGTGGTCCTCATCCCGGCGGCCAGCAGCGCGGGCCGTTACGACTACTGGACGAAGATCGACAAGAAGGGCGAGCAGGACGTCTCGATGCTGGACTCCGTCCTCGGCGTCCTCAACTCCTCCGTCAAGATCGAGATGCTGGTCTTCCTGCTCGGCATCACCGCGTTCATGGCGCTGCGTTCACCGCTGACGCTGCTGATCATCCCCACGCTCGGCTGGCGGCTGCTCTCGCAGGACAGCAACCACTGGGGCATGGTCTGGCACTACAGCGCGATCCTCATGCCGGTGCTCTTCCTCGCGCTGGCCGACGGCGTCCGCCGCAGCCGCGACTCGCACCGCCCCTGGCTTGCCTCGTACGCGAAGGTCGCCGTCCCCGTCGCGGCCGCGGTCGCCGTCGCGATGACCCAGCACCTGCCGCTGCGCGATCTGCTGCGCCCGGAGACCTACCGCACCGACGACGCCCGCAGCCAGGCGGCCCGCGCGGCGCTGGACGCCATCCCGGTCGGCTCACGGGTCGAGACGGACATCACGCTGATGGCCCACCTCACCTCCGACCGCACCGTCTACTGGGTCGGCGGTGCCCCGGGCACCGCACCCGACATCGTCGCCATCAACCTGGACTTCGGCTGGTCCCGCCCGATCCAGGACCCGGTGGCGTACGCGCAGCAGCTGCACCCCGAGGCGCGCTACCGGCTCAAGCACCGGGGCGGCAGCTTCGTGGTGATGGAGCGCACGACGCCGGAGCCGGCGGAGATCCCGGGCGTGCGCGGGGGCCGCTGAGCCCCGCGCGTACGCGCGAAGGCCGCCCCGATGTGCCGGGGCGGCCTTCGCGCGCACAGGGTGTGCGGGTGGGTCACTTGGACTTGACGACCACGGACGAGCAGACCTTGTCCGCGAACGTCTGCTTCTTCTCGTCCCACAGCGGCCACAGCCAGCCGATGTAGCAGGCGACGGTGTCCAGGAAGTGGGCCAGGCGGCGCACGAAGGCCATGCCGAAGCCCAGCGGACGGCCGTCGGCCTCGCGCAGCAGGCGGATGCCCACGGCCTTCTTGCCGATCGTCTGGCCGGTGGTGCCCTCCTGGTACAGCTGCCAGATGACGACGCCGATGAGGCCGAGGAAGCCGACGATCGCGAGGATCGCGCCGAACCCCTCGCCGACCGCACCGCCGATGACGACGAGGATGTACGGAACCATCATGACGAGCCCGTCGACGATCAGGCCGCCGAAGCGCAGACCCCAGTGGGCCAGCTCCGGCATGCCGCCGCCGTAGCCGGGCTGCTGCGGGTAGCCGCCGTAGGGCTGGCCCGGCTGCTGCGGGTAACCGGGCTGCTGCGGATAGCCGTAGCCCTGCGGCGGGACACCCTGCGGAGCCTGCTGCGGGTAGCCGTAGCCGGGCTGCTCCTGCGGCGGTCCCTGGGGAGGCTGGCCGGGCTGCTGCCCGTACGGGTTGTTCGGGTCGCCGAAGCTCATATGGGGTTTTCCTTCAACAGGCATGTGGGGACGAGATGGCCACACGGAGGAAGGACATCGATCAGCGGCCCGCCCCCCCGTACAACCGCGGCCCTCATCGTTATAAGGGGATCCCTTGTCTGTCCAGTCCGGGGCCCCGGACGTTGTGCAAGTGCAATCTCCGGTACGGGGGTGGCGCCGGCAATTGGTATGCGGGCGGGGTCATCCGCGAGGATGGGCCCATGACTGCCCAGATTCTCGATGGCAAGGCCACCGCTGCCGCGATCAAATCCGATCTGACCGTCCGTGTGGCGGCCCTCAAGGCGCAGGGCATCACCCCCGGCCTGGGAACCCTGCTCGTCGGGGACGACCCGGGCAGCCGGTGGTACGTCAACGGCAAGCACCGTGACTGCGCCCAGGTCGGCATCGGCTCCATCCAGCGCGAACTTCCCGGCACCGCCACGCAGGAGGAGATCGAGGACGTCGTCCGGGAGCTCAACGCCAACCCCGAGTGCACCGGCTACATCGTCCAGCTGCCGCTGCCCAAGGGCATCGACACCAACCGGGTCCTGGAGCTGATGGAACCGGCGAAGGACGCCGACGGGCTGCACCCGATGAGCCTCGGCCGCCTCGTCCTCAACGAGACCGGCCCGCTGCCCTGCACCCCGCAGGGCGTCGTCCAGCTGCTGCGCGCGCACGGTGTGGAGATCAACGGGGCGCACGTCGTGGTCGTCGGACGCGGTGTCACCATCGGCCGGTCGATCCCCCTGCTGCTGACCCGCAAGTCGGAGAACGCCACGGTCACCCAGTGCCACACCGGCACCCGGGACCTCTCCTCCCACCTGCGGCAGGCCGACATCATCGTCGCCGCCGCCGGGGTGCCGCACCTGATCAAGCCCGAGGACGTGAAGCCGGGCGCTGCCGTGCTCGACGTCGGCGTCAGCCGGGACGCGGACGGCAAGATCGTCGGCGATGTGCACCCGGGGGTCCGCGAGGTGGCCGCCTGGGTCGCCCCGAACCCCGGGGGCGTCGGCCCGATGACCCGCGCGCAGCTGCTGGTCAACGTGGTGGAGGCCGCCGAACGGGCCGCCGCCGAGGCCGCCGACGCCGCGGCCGCGGGCTGACGGCCCGGATCCGGAGGAAACCCCATGGGTGCTGGTACGAGTCCGGCCGACCCCGGCCCCGCCGCTGCGGGCCGGGCGGCGGGCGAGCCGGACAGGCAGGGCGGGCAGGACGGGTCCGGCGTGCCGGGCCCGGCTACGGACGGGGGCACGGTACCGGCCACGGACGGGGGCCGCGCCGGGCCCGCCGGTCGTGACGCCGGGCCCGCCGGTCGTGACGCCGGGCCTGCCGCTCGTGATGCCGAGCCCGCCGGTCGTGACGCCGAG
The DNA here is from genome assembly GCF_043202835.1 of Streptomyces sp. NPDC048142. Taxonomy (NCBI): domain Bacteria; kingdom Bacillati; phylum Actinomycetota; class Actinomycetes; order Kitasatosporales; family Streptomycetaceae; genus Streptomyces; species Streptomyces sp. NPDC048142. Next base: position 35,660 of record NZ_JBIDBC010000030.1, on the reverse strand, counting down.
CCCGCCGGTCGTGATGCCGGGCCTGCCGCTCGTGACGCCGAGCCTGCCGCTCGCGACGCCGCGTCCGGCGGGCGGCTTCGCCGGTCCCGGCGGTTCCCGCGGTTCACCCGGGACACCGCCCGGCCCGAGGGCGGCGGCCGGGCGGCGTCCGGCGACGCGCCCGCCCCGGCCCGGCAGTGGCCGCTGCTCACCGTGCTCTGCGCGGCGGGCCTCGGCCTGCTGATCGTGGCCCTGGACCCGTTCGACCAGGCATTCCGCATCGGCACCATCCTGATCGGCGGCGCGCTGATCGCCGGTGCCGTGCTGCGCTGGGTGGTGCCATCGGTCGGGATGCTGGCGGTACGTTCCCGCTTCACCGACCTGGTCACGTACGGGCTGATGGGCACACTGATCGTGCTGCTCGCGCTGGTCGCACAGCCCGCGCCGTGGCTCGACGTCCCGATCCTGGAGGACGCGGTCCGCTTCACGATCCGCTAGCGGACGTCCGGCCCCGGCCAGGTCCGTGGTGCCCGTCCCTACCCCCGAGGAGGGACGGACACCACGGCGGAACGGGGCGACCGGGCAAGAAGCCCCGGTATGCGGCGAGATGGGCGGCCTTGCCCCGTCCGGACTCCAGCGTCATAGACATGAAGAACCGGAACAAGCGCTCACCGGGGCCTGTGGCACGGAAGTGACCATTCCGGCACGGTGTGATCGCGGCGCAACGATGGCAGACTGGCACGGCGCACAGAGCGGCACGGAGACGGCTGAGCAGTGGCCGGAACAGTGATCGGGGCGCGTGAAGACATGCACCTCGCCCCGAACGCTCCCGTGCGCCCCCTCGTCAGGAACCGGCACCCTGGTTCCGCGCATTCTCGTGGGTAGTCAGCTGACGGTCCGGAACGGACGGACAGCGGACGGACCGGGGGACGCACGGGCCGGGGACCGGCCGCAGCGGGGCACAGCAAGTACGTCCGGGGGACATGAGGGGGGAAACGCGATGCCTCGTTGGAAGGCACTGCCCGAAGAGCTCGACCCGCAGATCAGGGAGTTCGTCAGCCGGCTGCGCAGTCTCGTGGACCACAGCGGGCTCGACATCAACGCGGTGGCCGACCGCACGGGCTACAGCAAGACGTCCTGGGAGCGGTATGTCGACGGGCGGCTGCTCGCCCCGCGCGGGGCCGTCGTCGCCCTCGCCGAGGTGACGGGCACCCCGCAGCACCACCTCACGACCATGCTGGAGCTGGCGGAACGGGCCTGGAGCCGGTCCGAGAAGCGCCACGACATGACGATGGGGGCCATCCGCGGCACGCAGGCCGGTGCCACGTTCGGCGAACCCGGCACGCAGGCTCCCGGCGCTTTTGCGGGCGACCGGTCCGGCCGCCCGCCGGGCAGGCCCTCCGCCGGCGACCGGCACAGCGCGGCCGTATCCGGCGCGCGGGTCCCCGCCACCACGGGCCCGGCCGGTACGGACGCCCGGCCCCGCGACACCGCGACTCCCGACGGACGCGGAGCCTCCGCCAACAGGGCGTACGGCCAGGGACCGGGCGGCTACGGGAGCGGCGGCTACGGGAGCGGCGGCCACGAGAGCTACAGCCAGGGACCGGACGGCTATGGCCCCGGTGTCCACGGCAACGACGTCCAGGAACCGGGCGGTTACGCGGCCGTCCACGGGAATCACGGCCAGGTTCCCGGTGTCCAGGGGACCGGTGTCCACGGGCCCGGCGTCCGTGACGCGGCACGCCCGCCCTCCGTACCCCACCAGCGCGACAGCGCGCCGGGGGCTCCCCGGCCGCCGCAGGACGGGCAGCGGGCGGGCCGGGCCACCGGAGGCGAGTCCCCCGGCGTCCGTAACAAGGGCGTCATGCTCGCCGTCGGGGCCGTCGGCGCGCTGATCGTCGTGGTCGGCGCGGTGCTGCTCGCCCCGGGCGGCGTCGGGGCCGCCAAGGCCACCCTGCCTCCGTCGGCTGCCTCCACCACGGCCGCCCCGGAGCTGCCCGTGGGCGTCGAGTGCAGCGGTGCGGACTGCACCGGGAAGGACCCCGAGGCGATGGGCTGCGGCGGAGACTTCGCCCGTACGGCGGCCGACGTCGTGGTCGGCGGCAGCAAGATCGAAGTCCGCTACAGCGAGGTCTGTTCCGCCGCCTGGGCCCGGCTCACCGAGGCGGCCGTCGGCGACACCGTGCGGATCACCGGGGACGTCGGCGGGCAGGACAGCGAGGTCATGGGGGACACCGACGCGTACACCCCGATGATCGCGGTGGAGGAGGCGTCCGACGCGAAGGCCTGCGCGACGCTCACCTCCGGTACGAAGGGGTGCACGGACCTGGGCGGGTGACCCCGGCCCTGGGTGAGTGACACCGGACCCCGGCGGGTGACGCAGGCCAGGCCCCCCGGGGGTCGGCCCGCCCGGGGCCAGCCCCGCCCGGGAGCCGGAGTCACCCGGAGGCCGACGTCACCCGGAGGCCTGCGTCACCCGTGCGTGCGGTGTGTGACCGGTTGTGCGCGGTGCCACAGGGGGCCGGGCGGCCCGGCCCGGCCGGGTCCGATAGCCTGACCGCTGGATATCTCTTCACGTCAAGATTCGTCGGGGCGGAAGAGGCGTCCAGCACCAGGGTCCGGCACCAGGGGCCGGGACCCCCACCGCCAGCTGTCTAAACGGAGACCGCCATGACCCGCACTCCCGTGAATGTCACCGTGACCGGCGCAGCCGGCCAGATCGGCTACGCGCTGCTCTTCCGCATCGCCTCCGGCCACCTGCTCGGCCCGGACGTGCCGGTCAACCTGCGCCTCCTGGAGATCCCGCAGGGCCTCAAGGCCGCCGAGGGCACCGCGATGGAGCTCGACGACTGCGCCTTCCCGCTGCTGCGCAACATCGAGATCACCGACGACCCGAACGTCGGCTTCGCCGGTGCGAACGTCGCCCTGCTCGTCGGCGCCCGCCCGCGCACCAAGGGCATGGAGCGCGGCGACCTGCTCGCCGCCAACGGCGGCATCTTCAAGCCGCAGGGCAAGGCCATCAACGACAACGCCGCGGACGACATCAAGGTCCTCGTCGTCGGCAACCCGGCCAACACCAACGCGCTCATCGCGCAGGCCGCCGCCCCGGACGTACCGGCCGAGCGCTTCACCGCGATGACCCGCCTGGACCACAACCGCGCGATCTCGCAGCTGGCCGCCAGGACCGGCGCCGCCGTCTCCGACATCAAGAAGCTGACGATCTGGGGCAACCACTCGGCCACCCAGTACCCGGACATCTTCCACGCGGAGATCGCCGGCAAGAACGCGGCCGAGGTCGTCAACGACGAGGTGTGGCTGGCCGACACCTTCATCCCGACCGTCGCCAAGCGCGGCGCCGCGATCATCGAGGCCCGTGGCGCGTCCTCGGCCGCCTCGGCGGCCAACGCCGCCATCGACCACGTGCACACCTGGGTCAACGGCACCGCCGCCGGCGACTGGACCTCGATGGGCATCCCGTCGGACGGCTCCTACGGCGTCCCCGAGGGCATCATCTCCTCCTTCCCGGTCACCACGAAGGACGGGAAGTACGAGATCGTCCAGGGCCTGGACATCAACGAGTTCTCCCGTACCCGCATCGACGCGTCGGTCAAGGAGCTCACCGAGGAGCGCGACGCGGTCCGCGAGCTCGGCCTCATCTGACCCGCACCCGCGGCACGTCGAGCGCCCCCGGCAGCAGCTGCTGCCGGGGGCGCTTCCGCATGCCCTCCGGATGACCCGTGGTCAGCTCTTGTGATCGCCGGGCGTGTAGTGGCCGGCGGCCAGGCGCCCGGTGACACCGAAGCGGTTCCAGGCGTTGATCACGGTGATGGCCGCGATCAGCTGGGCCAGTTCGGTCTCCTCGAAGTGCTTGGCGGCCTTCGCGTACACCTCGTCCGGGACGAAGCCGTCGGTCAGGACGGTGACCGCCTCGGTCAGGGCGAGCGCCGCCAGCTCCTTCTCGGTGTAGAAGTGCTGCGACTCCTCCCAGGCGCTGAGCTGGACGATCCGCTCGACGGACTCGCCCGCCGCGAGCGCGTCCTTGCTGTGCATGTCCAGGCAGAACGCGCACTGGTTGAGCTGCGAGGCCCGGATCTTCACCAGCTCCACCAGGACCGGGTCCAGGCCCTTGCGGGCGGCGATGTCGAGCCGGACCATCGCCTTGTAGACGTCCGGGAGGAGCTGGGAGACGGAGATCCGGGCCGGGTGCTCGGGGGCGAGGTCCGCAGGGGCGTGGTGATGCTCGTGCGTCGAGGTCATGAGGACGACGCTACGGCCCGGGTGGCACCCCGGTATGGTCCATTGGCATGACAGATTCCTGGGCCACTTTCGGCGTGGACCTGCATCTGGAACCGGTCGGCCAGGGGCTGCGCAGCGGGCTGATGGAGGCGCTGCGGGAGGCGGTGCGCACCGGCCGGCTGACCCCCGGCACCCGGCTGCCGTCCTCCCGGGTGCTCGCCGCCGACCTGGGCGTCGCCCGCAACACGGTCGCCGACGCGTACGCCGAACTGGTCGCCGAGGGCTGGCTCACCGCCCGGCAGGGCTCGGGGACCCGGGTCGCCCAGCGGTCCGCGCCGCGCCGGACGGACCCGGCGGCGGTCCCCTCCCGGCCGGTGCGGTCCGGGGCCGGGTACAACCTGAAGCCCGGCTCGCCGGACCTGTCCGCCTTCCCGCGCGCCGCCTGGCTCAAGGCTGCCCGCAGGGCGCTCACGGCCGCGCCCGACGAGGCCTTCGGCTACGGCGATCCGCGCGGCCGCGCCGAACTGCGCACGGTGCTGGCCGAGTACCTGGCGCGGGTGCGCGGGGTGTACGCCGACCCGGAGCGCATCGTGATCTGCTCCGGTTTCGCGCACGGGCTGATGCTGCTCGGCCGGGTGCTGCGCCGGCGCCGGGTCCGGGACGTCGCCGTCGAGTCGTACGTCCTCGACCTCCATACGAACCTCCTCACCGACGCCGGGCTGCGCACCCCGTGCCTGCCGCTGGACGAGCACGGGTCCCGGACCGGTGAGCTGGCCGCGATGCGCGGCGCGGGAGCGGTCCTGCTGACCCCGGCGCACCAGTTCCCCACCGGCGTGCCGCTGCACCCGGACCGGCGGGCCGCCGCCGTCGACTGGGCCCGGTCCACCGGCGGGCTGATCCTGGAGGACGACTACGACGGGGAGTTCCGGTACGACCGGCAGCCGGTGGGCGCGCTCCAGGGCCTCGATCCAGAGAGGGTCGTGTATTTCGGCACCGCCAGCAAGTCGCTGGCCCCGGGGCTGCGGCTGGGCTGGATGGTGCTGCCCCGGAGCCTGGTGGGGGAGGTGGCGGCGGCGAAGGGCGTGTCCGACTGGATGTCCGGCTCGCCCGACCAGCTGACGCTCGCGGAGTTCATCGCCTCGGGGGCGTACGACCGGCATGTGCGCTCCATGCGGCTGCGCTACCGCCGCCGCCGCGACCAGCTCGTCGCGGCGCTCGCGGAGCGTGCGCCGGGCGTCGAGGTCAGCGGGATCGCCGCCGGGCTGCACGCGGTCCTCGAACTCCCGCCGGGCGCCGAGCGTTCGGTGATCCAGGCGGCGGCCTTCCAGGGCCTGGCGCTGGAGGGCCTCGCACGCTACCGCCACCCGGACGCGCCGGCCGCCCGCGACGCCCTCGTGATCGGCTACGGCTCACCGTCGGAGAGCGCCTGGGCGGGCGCCCTGGACGCCCTGTGCCGGGTGCTGCCGTAGGAAGTGTCCCGTCGGGTCAGGTTTCTGACGGGCCGTCCCCCGAACTAATCTGACAAGAGGTCCGGTCGCTGGAAGGAAGCCGGATCCGATCACGTACCACGGGGGAGAACCGGACATGGCACAACGGAGACTGAGGTCGAGCACGGTCGTGCTCGGCGGCATGGGGCTGCTCGCCCTGACGATCACGTCCTGCGGCTCGGAGCCGGACCGGCGCTGCGCCGACCGGACGACCCGCGAAACGCTGCCCAGTTACGAGTGCCGGAGCGGCAACGGAAGCAGCGGAAGCACCGGAGGCAGCGGCGGCTCCGGCGGCAGTGGACGCGGCTCGTACTACTACGGCGGCGACAGCTCGGACGGCAAAGTACAGGGCGGCAGTTTCGACAAGTCCGCGGTCGACCGCGGCGGCTTCGGCTGCGCCCGGTCCGGCGGGGGCTGACCGCCATGGAGCGCCGCACCACACAGCCGCGCCCCGGCTGGCAGGAGACCGTCGAGTCGCAGGGCGTCGTCTATCCGCTCACCCGCTACCCGGACGACTCGCTGCGTCCGTACTGGGACGAGAGCGCCTACTACGTCTTCTCGCTGCCCGAGGTCGAGGCCCTGGAGGAGACCGTCGAGGAACTGCACGCGATGTGCCTGGCCGCCGCCGCGCACATCGTCGAGCAGGACCGCTTCGCCGATCTCGGCATCACCGACCCGCGACTGGCCGCCCTGGTCGCCGAGTCCTGGCACCGCCGCGCCGAACTGCCCTCGGTGTACGGGCGGTTCGACCTGCGCTACGACGGGAGCGGCCCGGCGAGGATGCTGGAGTACAACGCCGACACCCCGACCTCGCTGGTCGAGGCGGCGAGCGCGCAGTGGTTCTGGATGGAGGACCGCTTCCCCGGCGCCGACCAGTGGAACTCCCTGCACGAGAGGCTGGTGGACGCCTGGAAGCGGCAGGCGCCCCTGCTGCCGCCCGGACCGCTGCACTTCGTCCACTCCGACGGCGACGAGGCGGGCGAGGACCTGATGACGGTCGCGTATCTGCGCGAGACCGCCCAGCAGGCCGGGATCGACACCGAGGCGCTGTCCGTCGAGGAGATCGGCTGGGACCGGCTGTCGGGCCGGTTCGTCGACGACCGGCTGCGGTTCATCCGCAGCTGCTTCAAGCTCTACCCCTGGGAATGGCTGGCCACGGACCGCTTCGGCCCGCAGGTGCTCGACACCCTCGACAACGGCGGCGGCTCCGGCACCACCTGCTGGATCGAGCCCGCCTGGAAGATGCTGCTCTCCAACAAGGCGCTGCTCGCGATCCTCTGGGAGCTGTATCCCGGCCACCCGAACCTGCTCCCCGCCTACCTCGACGGCCCCCGCGAGCTGGCCGGACCCGGCGGGGCGGGGTACGTGTCGAAGCCGCTGCTCGGCCGCGAGGGCGCCGGCGTCGACCTGCACGGCCCCGGCTCGCCGCCCGTCCCGCGCGACGAGCCGTGCTGCTACCAGGAGCTGGCGCCGCTGCCCGACATCGACGGCAACCGGGTGGTGCTCGGCGCGTGGATCGTCGAGGACGAGGCGGCGGGGCTCGGCATCCGGGAGTCGGCGGGGCCGGTCACGGACGAGTACGCCCGCTTCCTGCCCCACGTCATCCTCTGAACCCTCCGGGGCCGCGGTTACGGGGTGCTACGGGACCGGGCGCCTGGCCCGGTCCCGTGCGTCCGGCTCGGGCGCCCGGTCCCGTGCGTCCGGCTCGGGCGCCCGGTCCCGTACGTCCGGGCCAGGCGCCCGGTCCCGTGCGTCCGGCTCAGGCGCTCAGCACCGCCCGCAGCCGGTCCAGGCCCCAGTCCAGGTCCTCCTTGCTGATCACCAGCGGCGGGGCGATCCGGATCGTCGAGCCATGGGTGTCCTTCACCAGCACCCCCCGCTCCATCAGCTTCTCGGAGATCTCCCGGCCGGTGCCCAGCGCCGGAGCGATGTCGACGCCCGCCCACAGACCCCGGCCGCGCACCGCCTCCACCGTGCCGCCGCCCGTCAACAGGCCCAGCTCCCGGTGCAGATGATCACCCAGCTCGGCCGCCCGCTGCTGGTACTCGCCGGTCCGCAGCATCGCGATCACCTCCAGCGCCACCGCGCAGGCCAGCGGGTTCCCGCCGAACGTCGAGCCGTGCTCGCCGGGCCGGAACACGCCGAGCACATCCGCCGACGAGACGACCGCGGAGACGGGCACCACCCCGCCGCCCAGCGCCTTGCCGAGCACGTACATGTCCGGCACCACGCCCTCGTGGTCCAGCGCGAACGTCTTCCCGGTCCGGCCGAGGCCCGACTGGATCTCGTCCGCGATGAACAGCACGTTCCGCTCGCGCGTCAGCTCCCGCACGCCGGGCAGATAGCCGGTCGGCGGCACCAGCACCCCGGCCTCGCCCTGGACCGGCTCGATCAGCACCGCCACGGTGTTCTCGGTCATCGCCTCCCGCATCGCGGTGAGATCCCCGTACGGCACGATCTCGAACCCCGGGGTGTACGGGCCGAAGTCGGCCCGCGCCTCCGGGTCGGTGGAGAAGCTGACGATCGTCGTCGTGCGGCCGTGGAAGTTGTCCGAGGCCACGATGATCTTCGCCATGCCGTCCGGCACGCCCTTGACCCGGTAGCCCCACTTGCGGGCGGTCTTCACCGCGGTCTCCACGGCCTCCGCCCCGGTGTTCATCGGCAGCACCGTCTCCATGCCGCACAGCGCCGCCAGCTCCGTACAGAAGTCGGCGAACCGGTCGTGGTGGAAGGCCCGGGAGGTCAGCGTCACCCGCTCCAGCTGGGCCTTGGCCGCGTCGATGAGACGGCGGTTGCCATGGCCGAAATTGAGCGCCGAGTATCCGGCGAGCAGATCGAGGTACCGGCGGCCCTCGACATCGGTCATCCAGGCGCCGTCCGCCGTGGCCACGACGACCGGCAACGGGTGGTAGTTGTGCGCGCTGTGCGCCTCGGCGGAGGCGATGGCGGTTTCCGTGGTCGACACGGGATCTCCGTTCGTCGTGCGGCGTGGGCGGAGGGTGGTGCCCACTTTGTATCGTCGGTCGGATCCCACGCCGGGAAACCTCCACCGCCCGGCGCGCCCGCCGTCGCACGCCGAGCGGCCGGAATGTGCGGTTCGTCTCAGGCGCGCGCTCCCGTGCCCCGGAACCGTGCGGGTACGCGCCCTGCCCGCCGCGCACCGGCTGCCGGGGATCGCCCCCGTACCTGAGACAATGGGGCCATGGCCTCTGATCGCCCTTCGCTCCCCACCGACCAGCCGCAGACGGGCCGCACCGGTGCGGCCGCCCGTCCGCGCGTGCTCTCCGGGATCCAGCCCACCGCGGGCTCGTTCCATCTCGGCAACTACCTGGGCGCGGTGCGCCAGTGGGTGGCGCTGCAGGAGACCCACGACGCCTTCTACATGGTCGTGGACCTGCACGCGATCACGATCCCGCAGGACCCCGCCGAGCTGCGGGCCAACACCCGGCTCGCCGTGGCGCAGCTGCTGGCGGCCGGGCTGGACCCGGAGCGCTGCACGCTCTTCGTCCAGAGCCATGTGCCCGAGCACGCCCAGCTCGGCTGGGTGATGAACTGCCTCACCGGCTTCGGCGAGGCCTCCCGGATGACGCAGTTCAAGGACAAGTCCGCCAAGCAGGGCGCCGACCGGGCCACCGTCGGCCTTTTCACCTACCCGGTGCTCCAGGTCGCGGACATCCTGCTCTACCAGGCGAACCAGGTCCCGGTGGGTGAGGACCAGCGCCAGCACATCGAGCTGACCCGCGACCTCGCCGAGCGCTTCAACGGCCGGTACGGACAGACGTTCACCGTCCCCGCGCCGTACATCCTCAAGGAGACGGCGAAGATCTTCGACCTCCAGGACCCGGCCGTGAAGATGAGCAAGTCGGCCTCCACGCCGAAGGGCCTCATCAACCTCCTGGACGACCCGAAGGTCACGGCGAAGAAGGTCAGGAGCGCGGTCACCGACACCGACACGGTGATCCGCTACGACGCCGAGAAGAAGCCGGGCGTCAGCAATCTGCTCTCGATCCTCTCCACCCTCTCCGGCAGCCCGGTCGAGGATCTGGAACGGAGTTACGAGGGCAAGGGCTACGGCGCGCTGAAGACCGACCTGGCCGAGGCCATGGTGGAATTCGTCACTCCGTTCCGGGCCCGCACCCAGGAATATCTGGACGACCCGGAGACGCTGGACTCCATCCTGGCCAAGGGAGCGGAGAAGGCCAGGGCCGTCGCCGCGGAGACGCTGGCACAGACGTACGACCGGATGGGCTTCCTGCCCGCGAAGCACTGAGTCCAAGGACTCTGGCGAGATCATGGCCGCAGGGGTCACACTTGCGGCGGCGGAACGCGCGGGCCGGACACCCGGCCCGCGCGGCATGACCGGAAATCGACCATCGACGATGGAGGAGAACGACGTGGGGACCGTAACGCTCGGCGTTTCGATCGCGGTCCCGGAGCCCTACGGCAGCCTGCTCCAGGAACGCCGCGCGAGCTTCGGGGACCCTGCCGCCTTCGGCATTCCCACCCACGTCACCCTCATGCCGCCGACCGAGGCGCAGTCGGCCGACCTGCCGGCGATCGAGGCGCACCTCGACGGGATCGCCACGGCCGGCCGGCCGTTCCCGATGCGGCTGTCGGGCACCGGCACCTTCCGGCCGCTGTCGCCGGTCGTCTTCGTCCAGGTCGCCGTGGGCGCCTCGGCCTGCGCCTGGCTCCAGAAGCGGGTGCGGGACGCCTCCGGCCCGCTGGTGCGCGAGCTCCAGTTCCCCTACCACCCGCACGTCACCGTGGCCCACGGCATCGCCGAGGAGGCCATGGACCGGGCCTACGAGGAGCTCGCCGACTACGAGGCGGCCTGGACCTGCGATTCCTTCGCGCTGTACGAACAGGGCCCGGACGCCGTCTGGCGCAAGATCAAGGACTTCCCGTTCGGTGGGGGCGGCGGGGCGCCCGCCGTCCCCGCCCAGGGCGGCTACACGGTCGACGTGCCGCCGTCCCCGTCGCTGCGGCCCTGAGCACCCGGGACAGCCCTTAGACCGGGAGCCTGCGGAACAGCGGCCGGGGGACGTGCCGCAGTGCCGCCATCACCACCCGGAGCGAACCGGGCACCCACACGGTCTCCGAGCGCCGGCGCAGCCCCGTGACGATCGCCTCCGCGACCTCCTCCGGGCCGGTCGCGAGCGGCTGCTCCGGCCGCCCCGCCGTGGCCCGGGTCCGGACGAAGCCGGGGCGGACGACCATCACCTGCACCCCGGTCCCCTGGAGCGCGTCACCGAGCCCCTGCGCGAACGCGTCGAGACCCGCCTTGCTGGAGCCGTAGATGAAGTCCGTGCGCCGGGCGCGCTCCCCGGCCACCGAGGACAGCACCACCAGCGAACCGTGCCCCTGCGCCTGTAGTGCGCCGGCGCACACCAGCCCGGCGGAGACCGCCCCCGTGTAGTTGGTCTGGGCGACCCGGACCGCGGCCATCGGCTCCTCCTCGTCCCGCGCCTGATCGCCGAGGACCCCGAACGCCATCAGCACCACATCGATGTCGCCCTCCGCGAAGACCTTGCCGAGGGCGACCTCGTGGGAGACGGGATCCAGCGCGTCGAAGTCGACGGTCCGCACGTCCGCCCCCCGGCCGCGCAGCTCGGCGGCGGCCGACTCCAGGGCGGGGCAGGGACGCCCGGCCAGCCAGACCCGGCGGGTGCGCAGGGCGATCAGCCGGCGCGCGGTGGCCAGGGCGATCTCGGAGGTGCCGCCGAGGACGAGCAGGGACTGCGGGGCGCCGAAGGCATCCTTCACGGAAATCTCCTGGTCAGGGGTTCAGAGGGGGCAGGGGCAGAGGAGGGGGAAGGCCTACAGCCCGAGCCTGCGCGACAGGTCGGAGCGGAACGCCTCCGTCGGGTCCAGTCGCGCCCGCAGCTCCTGGAAGTCCGCAAGCCCCGGGTACATCGCCGCCGCCGTCTCCGGCCGCATCCGGGAGTCCTTCGCCAGGCAGACCCGGCCCCCGGCGGCGGCCACCTCCTCGTCGACGCCGTCCAGGAAGCGGGGCAGTCCGGGCAGGGCCGCGGGCAGGTCCAGGGCCAGGGACCAGCCGGGCGCGGCGAACGACAGCCGGCGGGGTCCGCCGCCCCGAACCGCTGGAGCGCGGCCCGCACGGCCGGGATCCGGCGTGCCGCGATCCGGCGCACCACCCGGTGCAGGGTCTCCTCCTGGCCGTACCCGACGGCGAACCGGTAGCGCACCAGGCCGCCCCGGCCGTACAGCAGGTTCGCGTCCGGGAAGGCGTCCGGAGCGTGGAAGAAGGCGGGGACCGGGCGGAGCTCACCGGTCCGCGCGCGGGGTGCGCCGCGGTAGCGGACCTCGTTGTACAGGGCGGCCGCTGCCGGGCCGAGCAGTCCGCCCGGCAGCGGCGGCGGCAGTGGCAGCGGCGGGGAGCCGGGTACGGAGAGCCGCCCCCGGGCACCCCGGGAACGCGAGGACGACAGAGTGCGCCCCGCGTGCGCCGAGCGCATATCCAGGGGCGCGTGCTCCCCCCGGGTGAGGACCCCGCGTCCGGTCGCCCGGCCCCGGGCCATCAGGTCGATCCAGGCGGAGCCGTACGGCAGCCGGTCGCCGCCTGCGGTGAAGCGGGCCAGCAGATCGTCCAGGTCCCCGGCGCGCTCGGTGGAGACGGACATCAGGGCCGTGGCGACGCGCCGGAGGCGGAGCGTGGCGCCCAGGATCACCCCGGTCAGCCCCAGGCCCCCGGCGGTCGCGTCGAAGAGGGCGGTGCCCGGCAGCACCGTACGGACCTCGCCGCCGGCGGTGAGCAGCTCCAGGGCGCTCACCTGCCGGGCGAACGAACCCGACCGCCGGTGGTCGAGGCCGGGCAGATCGGAGCCGATCGCCCCGCCGACCGTCACCCTGCCGGTCCCGGGCACGACCGGCGGGAGCCAGCCGAGCGGCAGCAGGACCCGCAGCAGCCGCTCCAGGCTCACGCCCGCGTCGCAGCGCACCAGGCCGGCGGCGGCGTCGACCCCGCCGATCCGGGCCAGGCCCGTCGTGTCGAGCACCGAGCCGCCCGCGTTCTGCGCCGCGTCACCGGGCGACCGTCCCAGCCCGCGCGCGATGACCCCCCGGGGCCCGCGCCCCCGGACGACGGCGGCCGCCTCCTCGTGGGTACGGGGGCGAAACCGCACGGCGGTCGTCGGGGCGGTGCGGCCCCAGCCGGTCAAGGACACCGTGTCGACGGACATGGAGGTGACCGTATCGTCCGGGAAATCCCCTTCGCGGCATTGGTGAATTCGCTCACCGGAACGGGTGACGGAGTGAGTGTCAGCGGAGCGTGACGAAGATCCGCGGGACAGGTCCGGGAGAGTCCGGGGCGGGCCGCTGGTGTTCCGGGCCCAGGAGGGTACGCGTTACGTCATGGACTGGCTCAAGAAACTCCCGGTGATCGGGCCCCTGGCCGCCCGGCTGATGGAGACGCACGCGTGGCGTTCGTACGAGCGGCTGGACCGGGTCCACTGGGCCAGGCTCGCCGCGGCGATCACCTTCATCAGCTTCCTGGCCCTCTTCCCGCTGATCGCGGTCGGCGCGGCCATCGCCGCCGCCCTGCTGAGCGACGAACAGCTGGACACCATCAAGGACAAGCTCGCCGATCAGGTGCCCGGCATCTCCGACCAGCTGGGCATCGACGGGCTGGTCGCCAACGCGGGCACGGTCGGCCTGGTGGCCGGTGCGCTGCTGCTGTTCACCGGTATCGGCTGGGTCGGCTCGATGCGGGAGTGCCTGCGCGCGGTCTGGGAGCTGGACGACGTCCAGAAGGCCAACCCCGTCGTCGCCAAGGCGAAGGACGCCGTGCTGCTGGTCGGCCTCGGCGGCGCGGCGCTCGCCACCGTGGCGGTCTCCACCGTCGGCTCGATGGCGGTCGGCAGGACCGCCGAACTGATCGGTGTCCCCGAGGGCGGGGCGGGCGGCGTCCTGCTGCGGGTGGCCGCACTGGCGGTCGCGGTCGTCGCCGGCTTCCTGCTGCTGCTCTATCTGCTGACGCTGCTGCCCGGGGTCCAGCCGCCCCGGCGGCGGCTGGTGGTCGCGGCCCTGCTCGGGGCGGTCGGCTTCGAACTGCTCAAGCTGCTGCTCGGCAGCTATATGAGGGAGGTCGCGGGCAAGAGCATGTACGGCGCGTTCGGTGTGCCGATCGCGCTGCTCCTGTGGATCAACTTCACCGCGAAGCTGCTGCTGTTCTGCGCCGCCTGGACCGCGACCGGCAGCAAGGACGAGGGAGCCCGGGAGGACGACCAGGACGAGGCCGGAACAGGGGAGACCGCCGGGGGCGGCTCCACCCGCCCCGGCGGCTCCACCCGGGTCCAGGGGGGTTCCCGTCGATCAGGGGCGGTTCCACGGGGCCCGGATCGACGAGCCACCTCCTAGGACTTTTCGGCCGTGCCCGCTGTGCCCGCTGTACCGGCCGTTCCGGCCGTTCCGGCCGGGGTGGTCGAAGCAGTCGGCTCGGTGGGCTCGGCCGGGTCCGTGGGCTCGGTCGGTCCGGTCGCCGCCGGGGTGCGGCGGGCCAGGCCGGGCAGCGGCCAGCGGCGGTTGACCAGGAACACCCCGCCGGCCATGAGCACCAGCAGACCGCCGACGATCGCCAGGGCGATCCCGACCCCGCTGGAACCGTTCGCGGCCGCCGCGTGCGAGGCCTCCGCCCGGCCCCCCGAGCCCTGGTCCGCCCCGGCGGCGGGTGCCGCGCCCTTGCCGCCGGTCCCGGTCCCGGTCCCGGTGCCGGTGTCCACGGACTTCGGCGGCACCAGCACGCCGACCGGGGTCACCTTGCCGCTCGCGGCGAAGCCCCAGTCGAGCAGGCGGGTGGCCTCCTTGTAGACGGCGTGGCTCTCCTCCTTCGACGGGTTCATGACCGTGACCAGAAGGACCTTGCCGTTGCGCTCGGCGACGCCGGTGAAGGTGTTGCCCGCGTGGGTGGTGTAGCCGTTCTTGACGCCCGCGATGCCCTGGTACGGGTCCACGCCGATGTCGCCGGTGATCAGCCGGTTGGTGTTCTGGATCTCGAAGGACTCGCGCTTCTTCCCCTTCTTCTGCTTGCCGGGGAAGTCGGCCGACGCGGTCGCCGCGTACTCGCGGAAGTCCTTCTTCTGCATCCCGCTGCGGGCGATCAGGGTCAGGTCGTAGGCGCTGGAGACCTGGCGCGGCGCGTCGTACCCGTCCGGCGAGACCACCCGGGTGTCCAGGGCCTGGAGCTCCTCGGCGTGCTCCTGCATCGCGGCCACCGTCTTCGGCATGCCCCCGTACATCGCGGCCAGGACGTGCACCGCGTCGTTGCCCGAGCGCAGGAACACCCCGAGCCACAGGTCGTGGACCGTGTAGGTGTGGTCCTCCTTGATCCCGACCAGGCTGCTGCCCTCGCCGACCCCGGCCAGCTCGCTTTCCTTCACCTTGTGGGTCAGCGTGGTGGGCTGGAGCGCCGGGAGGAGCGTGTCCGCGAAGAGCATCTTCATGGTGGAAGCGGGCGGTAGCCGCCAGTGCGAGTTGTGCGCCGCCAGGACGTCCCCGTTCTCCGCGTCCGCGACGATCCACGACCGGCCGGTCAGCTCCTTGGGCAGCACCGGCGCCCCCGGGCCCAGGTTGACCTGGGTGCCGGCCTTGGCGAGCTGCTCCCCGCCGAGGCCGGACATCGTGCTCGGCGGCTTGGGCTGTTTGCCGTCGCTCTTGTCCTTGTCGGCTGCCGCGGCGGGACTGAGGACGAAACCGGACAACAGGGCGGCGGAAGTGACCACGAGGGCGATCTTTTTCAGAGCAGGCACGGTCGGAAACGTACAGGGCGAAGATGTGGATGCGGACCCGGACCGACTGACCCGCCGCAGGGAACGCCGGGACGGCCCCGTTCGGACGCCACCCCGGGGCAGGGGGCCGGGGGCCGGCGGCGATACTGGATCCATGAAGCTCAGCCGCCGCGTGTCCTGGTTCCTGCTCGCGTTCGGGGCGTGGAGCTGGTTCATCTGGATCACTTTCGTCAAGAACCTGTGGCAGGACGGCAGCGGGCTCGCCTTCGACGACGCGGGCGAACCGACCGGGTACTTCTGGGTGCACCTGCTGCTCGCCATCACGTCCTTTCTTCTGGGGACGGCGGTCGGCGCGATCGGGTTGCGTGGAGTCCGGGCTTCGCGTGACAAGCGCGCATGACGACGGGAACGTGGGGAAGCTCGGATGGCTGTAGTGGTCTTCGCCCTGGTGGGGCTCGTGGTGCTGGCGCTGCTCGGCGCCGTGCACCGGTATCTGTGGCGGCGCTTCGTCGGTGACACGACGGCGCCGGGCAGCGCGCTGCGACGGGCGGGCACGGTCGCGGCCTTCGTCCTGCCCCTGCTGAGCGTCGGCGCCATGACGTCCGGCCGGGTGGGTGCGCCCTTCCGGCTCCAGCAGGTGCTGGCCTGGCCGGGCTTCCTGTGGCTGGCCTGCCTGCTGTATCTGACGCTGGCGCTGCTCGTGGGTGAGGTCGTACGTCCGGTTCTCCTGCGGGCCCTCGCCCGGCGCGACGGGGCGAGGGCGCGGACCGGTGCCGAGGCCGCTGCGGGCTCGGTTGCCGCGCGCCCGGAGACGGAAAGCGGAACGGTCCCCGGAACCCGTGCCGGCGTTGCGGACGAGACCCTTCCGCGTACCGACCCCTGTGCCGATCCCCGTGCCGAAGAGCTGGTGACGTCCCGCCGGGGCGGTGGATCCGCCCTCCCGGAAGCGGCGGTGCGTACGGCCCCGGAACCCGTAACGGAAGCGGAAACGGAACCAGAAGAGGCACCAGGACCGGGATCGGGGTCGGAGACGGGACCGACCGCCGAAGCCCCGGCTGACCCGGTCGCCCCGGCTCCCGCCCTCGCCCCCTCCCGGCGGCTCTTCGTCTCCCGCGTCGTCGGCGGCGCGGCCGCCGCCGCCGGACTCGCCACCGTCGGGTACGGCGCGTACGGGGTGCTGCGCGGGCCGAGCGTCAAGCGGGTCACCGTCCCGCTGGCCAGACTGCCCCGCGCCGCCCACGGCTTCCGGATCGCCGTGGTCAGCGACATCCACATCGGCCCGATCCTCGGCCGCGCCCACACCCGCCGGATCGTCGACACGATCAACGCGACCTCGCCCGACCTGGTCGCCGTCGTCGGTGACCTCGTCGACGGGACCGTCGCGGACCTGGGCTCCGCCGCCGAACCGCTGGCCGGTCTGCGCGCCCGGCACGGCAGCTTCTTCGTGACCGGCAACCACGAGTACTTCTCCGGCGCCGAGGCCTGGATCGACCACGTCCGGGAACTGGGTCTGCGCCCGCTGGAGAACGCCCGGGTCGAGATCGAGGGCTTCGACCTCGCCGGCGTCAACGACGTGGCGGGCGAGACCGAGGGCCAGGGGCCCGACTTCGGCAAGGCGCTCGGCGACCGGGACCGGGGCCGCGCCGCCGTCCTCCTCGCGCACCAGCCCGTCGTCATCCACGACGCCGTCGAGCACGGCGTCGACCTCCAGCTCTCCGGCCACACCCACGGCGGACAGCTCTGGCCCGGCAACCTCCTCGCCGAGCTGGCCAACCCCACCGTCGCCGGGCTCGAACGCTACGGCGACACCCAGCTCTTCGTCTCGCGTGGCGCGGGGGCCTGGGGGCCGCCGGTCCGAGTGGGCGCCCCGTCCGACATCACCGTCGTGGAGCTCGCCTCCCGTCAGGCGTGACTCCGTTGCGGGTGCGACGGCCCGGAGCCCCGGATCCGTCGTCATGGAATCCACACCGACGCGTCACCGTCAGCTACGGAAACCCGCAGGTGGGAGGCAGGAAACAGCCTTTTCGGACAGGGGTTCCCGTACGTGTCCAATAAAAGGCTGTGAGTACCCCATTTACTCTTCCAGATGTGAAAATCGTGTGATTGGGTAAGCGCGAACGTGCGGCGATGTGCGGATCTGAGCGCAACCGTCGAGGTGGGGCTGGTAAGGGAGAGCACGGCAATGCGGTCGGTCCGGGTACGGATTCTCGCGATTCTCGCGGTATTGGTCATCGCAGGCGTCGGCGCCTGGCAACTGCTCCCGTCGGGGGAGGCGAAGACCGGTGCGATCACCGTCGGGACGTCGGATGTCGTCACCTCCCTCGACCCGGCCGGTGCGTACGACGCGGGTTCCTGGGCGATCTACAGCAACCTCTACCAGTCGCTGATGACCTTCAAGCCCGGTGCGGTCACGCCGGAACCGGACGCCGCCGAGAGCTGCGGATTCGTCGGGCAGAAGCTCCAGACGTACCAGTGCAAGCTCCGTGACGACCTGACCTTCTCCAACGGTCGCAAGATCACCGCCGAAGACGTCGAGCACTCCTTCGAGCGGATCTTCACGATCAAGTCGGACGTCGGCCCCGCGGGTCTTTTCAGCACGCTCGAATCGGTGGCGACCGAGGGCCGCACGATCACGTTCAACCTGTCCGGCAAGGACGCGACCTTCCCGCAGAAGCTCGCCACCGGCGCCGCGGCGATCGTCGACCGGACCAAGTACCCGGAGGACAAGCTCCGCCAGGGCAACCAGGTCGACGGCTCCGGCCCGTACGTCCTCATGTCGTACGAGTCGAACAACCGTGCCGAGCTGGTGCCGAACCTGAAGTACAAGGGTGCGCTCAAGAAGACCGGCGAGGCGGTCACCATCCGCTACTTCAAGGCTTCCGAGGACCTGCTGACCGCGTGGGACGGCGGCGAGGTCGACATCGCCCACCGTCAGCTGCCGTCCGAGAAGCTCGCCGAACTGGACTCGGCCGACCCGGACCTGCGGGTGACCGAGGCGGCCAGTGCCGAGATCCGCAACATCATCTTCAACGTCCGGGAGAGCTCGCCGTTCGCGGACAAGAAGGTCCGCCAGGCCGTCGCCACCCTCCTCGACCGGGGTCCGCTGGTCAGGAAGGTCTACCAGGGCACCGTCGACCCGCTCTACTCGCTGATCCCCACCGGCTACATCGGGCACAGCACCCCCTTCTTCGACGCCTACCCATCCTCCGACCCCGAGCGCGCCGCTCAACTGCTGGAGCAGGCCGGGGTGGAGACGCCGGTCGCCGTCCACTTCGCGTACCGCGAGGGCGACATGTACACCAAGGAGACCGCCGAGCTGCGGCGGCAGCTGGAGAAGGACGGGCTGTTCGAGGTCGAGGTCGAGGCCGTGGAGTGGACGAGGTACCAGAAGGGGTACGCGGCCGGTGAGTACGACATGTACACCGTCGGCTGGTTCCCCGACTTCCCGGACCCCGACACCTTCAGCCAGCCGCTGGTCGGAACCGGGAACGTCCTGCACAGCGGTTACTCCAGCAAGGAGATGGACCAGCTGATCGCCGCCACGCAGCAGTTCAGCGACCGCGGCCGGACCGCGAACGACTTCAAGGAGATGCAGTCGCTGGTGGGCGAGGACGTTCCGCTGCTGCCGCTGTGGCAGAAGAAGGACTACGTCGTCGCCAAGTCCGAGGTCGCCGGCTCCCAGTACCTCTCCGACGGCACCGGCTTCTGGCGCCTGTGGGAACTCAGCTGGATCTGACCGGATCGGCCGGCCGGGGCTCAGGGGCGGTTCGCCGCCGGAGCCCCGGCCGTCGCCGTACCCGGCAGGAACTCCACCAGCAGCGCGTGGATCTGCCGCACCAGCGGTCGCAGCACCCGGAACCGGGAGAGCGCGATGGCCCGTGCGGCGATCGGCGCGGTGCGCTCGACCAGCCGGCGGCTGCGGTCGGCGCCCTCGGAGCGGTCGTACACCCAGAACAGAACCAGCCCCATCTGCATCAGCCACATCAACTGCGGCAGCAGCGGAGCCAGTTCCGGGTCGCTCTTGACGTCCGCCCCGGCGATGCAGCGCTCGTGGATGGAGATCGCCGCGTCGCGGGCGGCCACCGAGTCCTCGGAGAACGGTGAGAGCGGGCTGTCCGGATCGGCCGCGTTCTTGAAGAACTGGGCGGCGAAGCGGTGGTACGGCTCCGCCACGTCCAGCCAGCCGAGCAGCACGCCCCTGATGCGTACGGTCAGATCTCCCTCGCCCTCCAGCGCGGGCTGGACCGCCGCCGCGTGTTCGCCGGCGATCCGGTCGTAGAAGCCCTGGACCAGGTGCTCCTTCGAGGCGAAGTAGTAGTAGGCGTTGCCGACCGAGACGCCCGCCTCCTGGGCGATGGCCCGCATCGTCGTCCGGTCGTAGCCGCGCTCCGCGAAGAGCCGGAGCGCCGTTTCGAGAATCAGCGTGCGGGTCTGCTCGCTCTTCGCGGCCTTGGCCGGCTTGTTCTCCTGCACGTTCTTCTCTTCCTTCGCCACGGGCCCAAGGTTAACGGGGACCCCACGGCCCTCCGGGCGGGGCTTCGCACTCCTGGGCGCCGGGGGCGCAGGGCGGGAGGGCCCGGGACCGGTAGCGGGCGGCGGCCAGCACGGTGCCCCGGGCGAAGGGCCGGCCCGCCGGGGTGGTCAGCCAGTGGGCCCTGGGGCGGTACTTGGCGAGTGCCCACAGGCAGACGATCCAGGCCGAGGTCTCCCGGTAGACCTGCCCCAGGTCGCCGACCACGGTGATCTCCTGGAGCGTCGCCGCGTGGTCCAGCTCCGGGAACCGCCGCCGCGCCTCGGCCGATCCGGCCGGTACGAGGTCCAGCGGGACGAGCTGCCGCTGCCGTTGGAGCCAGTGCCGCAGGTGTACGCAGAGCGGGCATCGCGCGTCGTAGAGCACGGTGAGCCGACGTACGGGGGCGGGCCCGGTCACCGCACTCACTGTCCGGGCGCGGGAGCGGCCCACGGGCCCTGGGCACCCGGAGGCGTCCAGCCCTGCGGCGGTACGGGCGGCGTCTGTTCGCGCTCCAGGGCGCTGCGGCGGCGGATCCGGCTGAGCAGCCACACGTTGCCCAGGTGCATGACGCCGAGCACCAGCAGGACCACGCCCACCTTCACCGAGAGGGCCTCGAACAGCTCGCGGGCGCTGGCCACCCCGTCGGTGCTCTTGAGGTAGAGCGCGACGAACCCGAGGTTGACCAGGTAGAAGCCGACGACCAGCAGATGGTTGACGGCGTCGGCGAGCTTCTCGTTCCCGTGCAGCACATCGGCGAGGAAGATCCGCCCGTTGCGGCTGAGCGTGCGGGCGACCCAGACGGTGAGCGCCCCGGTGATCAGCAGGTAGATGACGTACGCGACAACAGTGAGGTCCATGCCCCACCCTCCCTTGAACGCGTTCAAAAATGCTCTTGGGCATGACTGTAGACCCCTTCTTGAACATGTTCAAGAAGGGGTCGTGGAGGTGGTGTCGCCGTGTGCTCGAAACGTGCCGTGGGCGGGTCCCGTGCCTCAGGCGCACATGGCACGGGCCTGGTTGACGTGTCCCATCACCGCGGGGAAGGTGTACGGGCCCATGACCGGGATCATCGTGGAGTGATAACGGCCGCCGCCGGTGACCGTGACCTGGACGAAGCCGACGGTCCGCTTCTCCTTCATCAGCAGGAACAGCAGACCGATCAGGCAGAACCACGCGAAGACGATCGCCAGCACGATCGCGTGCGCCGGGATCTTCTCCTCCGTGCGCGACATGTCCGTGGCCGTCCACACCGCGCCCTTGAGCGGCATCGACCCGGACGGGGTGACGATCGCGTCGCTCAGCACCGTGATGTCGCCGATCGACAGCACCGGGACGCCGCCCTGGGCCGGTGCGCCCTGCGGCGCCGGGAGGTACTGGCCGGGCATCGTCGGCTGCGCCGCGCCGGGGTACCCGTAACCGGGGCCGGGCTGGGCCGCGGACTCCGGCAGCGGCTGCGGATAGCCGTACGCCGGCGGGGCGCCCGGCGCCGGGTAGCCGTATCCCTGACCGTCGGCCACGGTCGGCTGGTGACCTGGCTGGTGCCCCGGCTGGGGCGGGCCCCACTGGTATCCGTCGTTCGCGTACGGATTCGGCTCGCTCACGGCGATCCCCGTTCTCTTTCGGTGCTCAGCTCCGCTGAACCGTACCGTCCGGGTGGTCCCGGCGCAGCAACAGGCCCCGCCCCCGGCAGCGGTCGCACTGCGGGGGCGGGGCCTGTTGACGTACGGGAGGACCCGGGAGGGTCAGAAGCGACGCGTGATGAGCGCGCGCTTCACCTCCTGGATCGCCTTGGTGACCTCGATGCCACGCGGGCAGGCGTCCGTGCAGTTGAACGTGGTGCGGCAACGCCACACGCCGTCACGGTCGTTGAGGATCTCCAGACGCTGCTCGCCGGCCTCGTCGCGCGAGTCGAAGATGAAGCGGTGCGCGGCGACGATCGCCGCCGGGCCGAAGTACTGGCCGTCGTTCCAGAACACCGGGCACGAGGACGTGCACGCGGCGCACAGGATGCACTTGGTGGTGTCGTCGAACCGCTCGCGGTCCTCGGCGGACTGCAGACGCTCGCGGGTCGGCTCGTTCCCCTTGGTGACGAGGAAGGGCATGACATCGCGGAACGCCTGGAAGAACGGGTCCATGTCGACCACGAGGTCCTTGAGGACCGTGAGGCCCTTGATGGCCTCCACCGTGATCGGCTTGTCCGGGTTGATGTCCTTGATCAGCGTCTTGCAGGCGAGCCTGTTCTTGCCGTTGATCCGCATCGCGTCGGAACCGCAGATGCCGTGCGCGCAGGACCGGCGGAACGTCAGGGTTCCGTCGAGCTCCCACTTGATCTTGTGAAGGGCGTCGAGGACACGCTCCTTCGGGTCGATCTCGATCTGGAAGTCCTGCCACTGGACCTCGTCGGAGACCTCCGGGTTGAAGCGGCGGATCCGGAACGTGGCGGTGATGAACGGGGAGTCGGCGAAGCCGGCTTCGGGCTTCGCGGTCCCGTCGGTCTTGTCCAGGGTCGGGGTAGCCATCAGTACTTACGCTCCATCGGCTGGTAGCGGGTCGTCACGACCGGCTTGTAGTCGAGCCGGATCGACTCGGCGCCGTCGGCGGCCACCTCGCGGTACGCCATGGTGTGGCGCATGAAGTTGACGTCGTCGCGGTTCGGGTAGTCCTCGCGGTAGTGACCACCGCGGGACTCCTTGCGGGCGAGCGCGGAAACAGCCATGACCTCGGCCAGGTCGAGCAGGTTGCCCAGCTCGATGGCCTCCAGCAGGTCGGTGTTGAACCGCTTGCCCTTGTCCTGGATCGACACGTTGAGGTACCGCTCGCGCAGCTCGGCGATCTTGTCGACCGCCGTCTTGATCGTCTGCTCGGTGCGGAACACCATCACGTTGGCGTCCATGCACTCCTGGAGCTCCAGGCGCAGGGTCGCGACGCGCTCGGTGCCGGTGGAGCTCCGCAGCCGCTCGACCTGGTCGGCGACCAGCTGGGCGGGGTTCTCGGGCAGCTCGACGAAGTCGGTCTTCGTCGCGTACTCGGCGGCGGCGATGCCCGAGCGCTTGCCGAAGACGTTGATGTCGAGCAGCGAGTTGGTGCCCAGGCGGTTGGCGCCGTGCACGGAGACACAGGCGACCTCGCCGGCGGCGTACAGGCCCGGGACGACGGTGGTGTTGTCGGCCAGCACCTCGCCCTCGACGTTGGTCGGGATGCCGCCCATGGCGTAGTGCGCGGTCGGCTGGATCGGGATCGGGTCCGTGTAGGGCTCGATGCCGAGGTACGTCCGGGCGAACTCGGTGATGTCCGGGAGCTTGGCGTCCAGCTGCTCCGGCGGCAGGTGCGTGAGGTCCAGGTACACGTGGTCACCGGCGGGACCGCAGCCGCGGCCCTCCCGGATCTCCGTGTAGATGGAGCGCGAGACGACGTCACGGGACGCGAGGTCCTTCATGACCGGCGCGTACTTCTCCATGAAGCGCTCGCCGTCCTTGTTGCGGAGGATGCCGCCCTCACCGCGGGCGCCCTCCGTCAGCAGGATGCCCATGCGCCAGATGCCCGTCGGGTGGAACTGGAAGAACTCCATGTCCTCCAGCGGCAGGCCGCGCCGGTAGCAGGCGGCCTGGCCGTCACCGGTCAGGGTGTGCGCGTTGGACGTCACCTTGAAGAACTTGCCGGTGCCGCCGGACGCGTAGATGACCGACTTCGCCTGGAAGACGTGGATCTCGCCGGTCGCCAGCTCGTACGCGACGACGCCGGAGGACTTCTTGACCCCGTCGACCTCGGTGATCAGCTGGTCCAGGACGTAGAACTCGTTGAAGAACTCCACACCCTCCTTGACGCAGTTCTGGTACAGCGTCTGGAGGATCATGTGACCCGTGCGGTCCGCTGCGTAGCAGGACCGGCGGACCGGGGCCTCACCGTGGCCGCGGGTGTGACCGCCGAAGCGGCGCTGGTCGATGCGGCCCTCGGGCGTCCGGTTGAACGGCAGGCCCATCTTCTCCAGGTCGAGGACGGCGTCGATGGCCTCCTTCGCCAGGATCTCGGCGGCGTCCTGGTCGACCAGGTAGTCGCCGCCCTTGACCGTGTCGAAGGTGTGCCACTCCCAGTTGTCCTCCTCCACGTTGGCGAGCGCGGCGGCCATGCCGCCCTGCGCCGCGCCCGTGTGGGAGCGGGTGGGGTAGAGCTTCGTCAGCACGGCGGTACGGCTGCGCTTGGTCGACTCGATGGCCGCGCGCATGCCGGCGCCGCCGGCGCCGACGATGACGGTGTCGTACTTGTGGATCTGCATGGTTTCCTCTGGTCCCTCTGTCCCGGCGCCTAGCGGATGTTCGGGTCGAAGGTGAAGATCACCAGCGTGCCCAGCAGGACGGTGAACACCGTGGCGGTGTACAGGAGCATCTTCAGCCAGAAGCGGGTGTTGTCCCGTTCGGCGTAGTCGTTGATGACCGTACGGAGGCCGTTGGCGCCGTGGAGCATGGCGAGCCACAGCATCGTCAGGTCCCAGGCCTGCCAGAACGGCGAGGCCCAGCGGCCCGCCACGAAGGCGAAGCCGATCTTGGAGACGCCGCCGTCGAGCACCAGCTGGATCAGCAGGTGCCCGAGGACGAGGACGACCAGGACGATGCCCGACAGGCGCATGAAGAGCCAGGCGTACATCTCGAAGTTGCCGCGCGAGGCCTTGGGTGTCTTGCCCGTGCGCTTGCGCGGGGGCTCGATCACCGGGGCCGGGTGGTCGACGTCGTAGAGGCTCACGCCCTCGACGTCGCCGATCGCGGCTGCGGAAGAAGTTTCGCTGGACATGGGCCTCAGCTCCCGAAGACGTCGCGTACGGCGTGACCGAGGACGGGGTACAGGGCCCCGACCATCAGCACGATCCAGATGCCCATCACGGTCCAGAGCATCTGCTTCTGGAGTCGCGGGCCCTTGGCCCAGAAGTCCACGGCGATGATCCGGAGACCGTTCAGCGCGTGGAAGAGAATCGCGGCCACGAGGCCGTATTCGAGGAGCGCGACGATCGGCGTCTTGTAGGTGGCCACGACGTCGTCGTAGGCCTCGGGGGAGACGCGGACGAGAGCGGTGTCCAGGACATGTACGAACAGGAAGAAGAAAATGAGGACACCGGTGACTCGATGAGCCACCCAGGACCACATGCCTTCCCGGCCGCGGTACAGCGTTCCAGCCGGCACGGAAGAACCCTCCGGGAGCGGGGATTGGGGTCGGCCGGCTTGACTGTCGGTCTGACCCGGCCGGGTACGGTCCACCGGCCCCGGCCATCGTAGCGACGCATGGTCGGTTCGTTCGCGCCGGGGCCTCTGGTGTGATCAAAGTGGCAATCAAACAGGCACGTACGGGCTAGAGCGCCCCCTGCCGTGAGGGGCCCGCGGGCCGCTGCCACGCGGGGTCCTGGGCCGCTGCCGCACGGGAATCCACGGGCCATCACCGTGCCGGGTCCACAGAGCCGCTACGGTGCGGGGTCCACAGGGCCGCTACCGTGCGGGGTCCGAGACGACCAGCTCGACGATCCGGCTCCGGGCGAGTCGTCGCAGCTCCTCGGCGGTGACCGCCCGCTCCTCGTCCGGGTCGTGCGCCAGCCGGGCCCTGATCCCGGCCAGCACCTGGTCCACGTGCTGGGCGGGCTGATAGGCGTCCAGGCAGATCACGAAGGCGTGGCCGAACCTGCTCTCGTACGCCGCGTGCGCGGCCCGCAGCGCCAGATGGGCGGCTCGGGGGGCGTCGTGGTGCAGACAGGGGGCCGGCTCCGAGGCCAGGGCCTCCGCGATGTCCTGGGGCGCGAGGTCGTAGCCCGCCTCGTCGGAGGCGGCCAGGAGGGAGCCGAGATCCGGGAAGGGGCGGTGGGCGGCCATCCGGTGGGCCCAGCGGAGACTGCCGCAGCACTCCAGGAAGGCCGCCTCGGCGGCGGCGAAGGGAAGGCTGTTGAAATGGGCCAGGCCGACGGCATGATCAACTGGCGGCCCGTCGGCGGGCGGCGCTCCCGGGTCCTCGGCCGGAACCGGGCGGCGCGGCTGCACGGGCACGGCCGACCGGCCGGCCGGGGGCGCGGATCGCTTCGGCAGGCCGGCGGGGGACTCGCTGGACCTGGACAGCGTGGACTCCTCGTACTCAACGACATCTATGAGGTCGACGGCATCTGTGACTCCGTGACCCCGTGGCCCCGAAAAGAGGCCTCCGTTCCTGGAAGGAAGACAGGCCGGAGCGCGATGAGGTTGCGTGGGGTGGGGGTGAAGAGAGAGACGAATGTGCCCCAACGCTAGCGATATCGGTCGGCGGCCGTCCGGCAGACCGAAGAAAAATCACCCGAACGGGAGAGTTTCGGAACGCGTGATGGACGCCTGACCTGCGTCGGCGGGGGTTCCGTTCGCCCCCTCGAACTCCCCGATGGGCGAGGCCCCGGCAAAAATGCCAACCTTGCACCCTCTTCACTGGTTTCACCCGCGGTTCACCTGTTTCACCGGTTTCACCCGTTTCCCGTCCCCACAACGGAGGAATGTTCCCGATGTCGCCCACGCGTGGTGCCCTTGTCGCCGGTGCGGCCGTCACGGCCGCGGCCGTCGTCGCCCTCACCGTCGTCGTCTGGCCGGAGGGATCCGGCAGCGGACCGTCCGGCGACGCGGCGTCGCCCTCCGGCACCTCCGCCGAGGCCGCCGCCCCGTCGCCCTCCCGCAGCTATCCGATGTCCCGCGCGCCGAGCGTGATCCCGGCGGTCCGCGAGCACACCGCGGCGCGCGGGCCCGGCTGGCAGCCGGGCAAGGACAGCACGGTCGTCATAGCCAAGGGCAGCGCGGTGCTCGCCGACGAGGCGGAGCTGCTCGCCAAGGAGCTGAAGATCGCCTACCGGGGCGCCGAGCCGGCCCGGACAGGAGACGTCGAGCTGGCGCTCGGCGCGACGGACGCGGGCCCCACCGAGTCGTACACGCTCACCGTGCGCGACGCGAAGGTGAAGATCACCGGACCCGACGAATCGGGCGTCTTCTACGGCACCCGCACGCTCAAACAGTCCCTCGAGGCGGACGGAACCGTTCCCGAGGGCGTCGTCAACGACCGGCCGGACCGGCCGCAGCGCGGGCTCAACCTCGACATCGCGCGCAAGCACTACAGCGCGGAGTGGATAGAGGACCGCATACGCGAGATGGGCGACCTCAAGCTCAACCAGCTCGGCCTGCACTTCTCCGACGACCAGGCCTTCCGGATCGAGTCGAAGACCCACCCCGAGGTGGTCTCCGACCCGGCCCTCACCCAGGACGAGGTCCGCCGCATCGTCGGCCTCGCCAACAGCCGGCACATCGAGGTCGTCCCCGAGATCGACTCGCCCGGACACCTCGGCGCGGTGCTGGCCGCCCACCCCGACCTCCAGCTGCGCAACACCGCGGGCGTCGAGTCGAAGGGGTCCATCGACATCTCCGATCCGGGCGCGGCCAAGATCGTCGACGAACTCCTCGACGAGTACACCGAGCTGTTCCCGGGGAGGTACTGGCACCTCGGCGCGGACGAGTACCAGGCGCTGACCGTACGGAACCCGGCGGCCTCCTACCCCCAGCTCCAGCGGGCGGCAGAGCAGCGGTACGGCTCCGGCGCCACCATCGAGGACCTGGCCACCGGCTGGCTGAACGACCGCGCGGCCGTCGTCGTCGCGAAGGGCCGGACCGCCAAGGCCTGGAACGACGGGCTGTTCCGGGACACGAGGGTCAAGGCCGACGAGAACATCGAGGTCGAGTACTGGACCGGCAAGGAGATCGGCGCCCGCCCGCCGCAGGAGTACCTCGCCGCGGGCTACAAGATGCTGAACCTCAACGACGAGTTCCTCTACTACGTGCTCGGCGAGCCCAACCAGTTCGTCTACCCGACCGGCGAGCGGATCTACGAGCAGTGGACCCCGCTGGTCCTGCGCGGCACCGAGCCCGTGGCCGAGCGCTACTCGGCGCAGATCCTCGGCGGCCGGTTCGCCGTCTGGGGCGACCTGCCGAACGCGCAGACCACCGAGCAGGTGGCCAGCGGCATCAGGATGCCGCTGGTGGCGACCTCGCAGAAACTGTGGGACCCGCGGAAGCCCGCGCTGAGCTGGGCACAGTTCCAGGAACTGGCGAAGCGGACCGGCAGCACGAGGTGAGCCCGGGGGCGCTGTCCGGCGGCGCCACAAGCCCGTGGACAGCACCGCTGTCCACGGGCTACGGTCCGCCGACCGCGCGCTGCTGGGGGAGGGGCACGAGGTCACCCACCGCTTTCACGTCCTGTTCCACGCTTTGTTTCGCGGATTGTTCGGTGCTTTGTTCCGAGGCTTGTTCGCGTTCTGCCTCGCGTTCTGTTTCACGTCCTGGGGGGACTGCTCCATGCTCTGTACCCGTTGCCGTATCAGAACGGCCGTCACCGACGACGGCCTGTGCACCTTCTGCTCGGGCACCCGCCCCCCGCTGCCCGGCGGCCTGATACCGCCGGTCTCCGCCCCCGGTGGCTGGGGCGTCGGCACCTGGCCGCGCTCGCCCGTCGGCCTGTCCCGGGCGGTGACGGCGCTGCTCGGCGTGGTCATCGCCACCGACGTGTTCGCCATCGGCACCGGACTGCGCGTGCGCGACCTCTGGGACGGGCTGGCGACGGACGGTTCCCTGGACGTCTACGGCGCTGACGGCCGCCTGGCCGAGCGGCTGTACGGCATCGCGGCTCTGGCCCAGGGCACGGGGCTGGTGGCCACCGCCGTGGTCTTCATCATCTGGTTCCACCGGACCCGCCGGAACGCCGAGGTCTTCGACGCCGGCGTGCAGCGGATGGGCCCCGGCTGGGCGGTGGGCGGCTGGTTCGTCCCGCTCGCCAACTTCTGGTTGCCCTACCGGGTCGCCGGCGGCATCTGGGAGGCCAGTGCGCAGACCCGGCCGGACGGCGGCTGGCGCACGGTCCCCCGGACCCCGCTCAACCTCTGGTGGAGCGCCTGGGTCGCGACCCTCCTCTTCTCCCGCGCCACCGGGCGCCTGTGGGAGCGGGCCGAGGAGCCGGAGGAGATCGCGCGGGCCGCGGGCCTGGTGGCGGCCTCCGACACGCTGGACATCGTCGCCGCGGTGCTCGCGATCCTCTTCGTCCGCGCCGTGACCCGGATGCAGGTCGAACGGGCCGCGCACGCGCCGGCTCCCGCCCCGGCGGCCCCGGGCGCTCACAAGTGACGGCCACTCACAAGTGACGGCCGCTCCGGAGTGACGCTCGTTCCGAAGCGACGTTCACTCCGAAGTGACGATTTTCAGCCATTCGGCGCAGTACCCGATAGACCGAGGGAGACGTCGATGAGTCTGCTGGAACTGATCGGGCGAGCCGACGAGCGCACGCTCGCAGCCAGTGCCGTGGCCTGCCTGGACCGCTGCCTGCCGCTGCTGCCGGGGCGGGAGGGGGCCGAGCCGCTGCGCCCGCTCTGGGCGAGCTGCGAGGACGGGCGGGAATGGGCCATGCGCCTCGCGGCCGTCCGTACGGCGATGGACCACGAGTCCGTGGCGGACGGGCCGGCCGCACGCGTGCGGGCCATGCTCGGCGCCGCCCCCTCCGACTTCGCCCCCGTACCGCTGCGGGAGTGGGCCGACGCCTGTTCGCTGGTCGCGCTGAGGATCCACGGCCGGTTCGACGCCCCGGACGGGGACCCGTCACCGGACGAGGAGCACCTGCTCAAGGCAGCCCGCAGCGGCGAACCGGCCGCCGTGGGGCCACTGGTCGCGGGGGAGCTGGGACGGCAGGTCCGCATTCTGGAGATCCTCGCGGAGACCGCCGGCACGGCGGGCAGCGGAGCCGGGGTGCGCAAGGCTTTGGACCTGTCCACGGAGGGGCGCCGGGTGCTGCGCGCGGTGATGTCGCGCCGGGCCCGCGGCCGGGGCTGACGGCAGCGGCCGAAACGGGGCCGGTGGTGAAGCGCGAGAAGAAGCGTCCCGTGCCGCCGGGCACCGGACGACGTCGTACGCGGAACGGGGGTGGCCCTGGTCGCCGGACTCTCGCGTGCCCGTTCGCCGCGCTGGGAGTGGCGGCGACCGCGGGGACCCGTCCTGGCGTCCCGCTGGTTCCCGGTTCGCTCGCCGCGCTCGTGGGCTTCGTCCTGATCGGCGAGGTGCACGTGGGCCGGTCACCGGTCCGTGTCTCCGGGGACCGACTGACCGCGTGGATCGCTGACCGGTGTGCGAACCGTCGACCTGTCCGCCGTCGAGCGGGTGCGGGTGCTGACGCGTTTCTCCAGTGGCGGGGTGTCGGACCGGGTGCTGCTGGTACGCGATCGGGACGGAGTGTGCCTGGGCCTGCGGGAGACCACAGACCGGTGCAGGCTGCGCCGGGCCCTG
This sequence comes from Streptomyces sp. NPDC048142, assembly GCF_043202835.1. NCBI lineage: Bacteria > Bacillati > Actinomycetota > Actinomycetes > Kitasatosporales > Streptomycetaceae > Streptomyces > Streptomyces sp. NPDC048142. The sequence goes on along the minus strand of NZ_JBIDBC010000030.1, from coordinate 5,398 downwards.
GAGAGGCGCCCGCCGCACGGTCCGCAGCCTCACGTGAGCCGCGCGGCGCTGGCCCATCTCGGTATGCGCGCCGACGGGACCGGTCCGCACACCGCGCTCAGCCGGCTCGCCACTGTTCTCGGCCTGTGCGGCTATCTCAGCGCGGTGGTCGTCGTGGCCGAGCAGATCCCGGGCCAGGGGCTGACTCATGAGTGCCGCTGAGTGCCGCGATGATGTCGACCACCCCTCACCGGTGGCGGCAGAGGCTCGGACGAATCCGTGACGCGTTGGTCCGCGCGGTTGGTCACACCGTTGGTCACGCAGAGCATCTGCGTCCAAGAGCGTCCCTGGTCAGGGCGCGGGCGAAGAGGAGCGACGACCGGGGCCGCCACCCCTGGCCGAACCCAGTCGAGGGATCCCCCTGACCTGCAAGTTTGCTGTCTAGGTGCGGGTTCGCGACTTCCGACTGCCTCGGCCTGCTGCCAGGTGTTTCTGTCTGTTCCCGGGCGCTGTTGGTCACGCGTTGGTCATGCGATGCGCCCAGCTCGTCCGGTGTCCGGGCAGGCCCTTCACGCACGCACCGACGTCAGCCGCTGGTGTGCGTACGAGCGCAGGTCGCGAACGGCAGTTTCGCCCTTGTGGGGTTCGAGTGACTCCCGCAGGGTGCTGCGCACCAGGTCGAGGCACCGTGAAGCACCTGTCCCCAGGGCGGTGTCCAGAGCTGTTCGGGTATCCGACACGGCGGCGTCGACGTCATGGCCGGCGAGCGCAGCGTGGGCACGATAGGTGAGCATGATGGCGCGGGTTCTCTCCCGTTCGGGAACCAGCAGGCTCAGGCCCTCCTCCAACGCGGCTGTGGCTCGCCGTGGATCTTCCAGATCCAGCCAGCAGCGCCCGGCGTCGACGGCGAGGTCGGCGGATGACATCCAGGACACCCACGCGGGTGCGGATTGTGCTCTGCCACGCTCCAGTTGGCGTTCGGCGTCGTTGAGTGCGCGGGCGGTGCCGACATCGTCCTTGAGAACCGCGAGGGCGCGAGCCCGGCGTACATCCAGCAGGGAGCGGGCTGTCGCATGGCGGGTTCGGGTACGGGCAAGGGAGAGGATCTTGACCGCCTCACTGGGATGGCCGAGCCAGGTGGCGGAGTAGGCGAGGTCGGAGAGGACTCCGGCTCCGAGGTCGCGGTCGTCGGCGCTGTGGGCTGAGTGCAGGGCGGTGCGCCAGTGGCGTTGCGCCGAGGCATGGCGGCCTTGGTCGAAGTGGAGCCAGGCGGCACTCTGGGCTGCCTGAGCCAGGACGGTACGCAGGCGGCGGCCGGTGGGTTCGCCGTAGCGGGCCGAGTCGAGCAGGTTGATGGTGACACGCATGGCCGCGCCGAGAAGGTCGGCACACTCCTGAGGGGATGTGTTCGCCAGGCCGGGGAGACGTTCGACGCTGCTCTCCAGCCAGGCGAGCAGGCTTTCGTCGACGCGGCGCCCGGCCAGAGCCCCGGCAAGGCGTTCGGGCTCGACACGAGCCCATTCGGTTGCCGTTCCGACCAAGGATCCGGCGGCGAGGACGAGGAAGGTGCGGCGGTCAGGCTGGTCGAGATCCACCAATAACTCCGTGTGGGCGGCGCGGGCGCCGGCTGGGCTGAAGGGGAATGGGCGGTCGTAGGCGGGAAGCCACCACGGCCATGCCACGGTCCGCACCCGGGCGTAATCGATGCCCAGAACGTCGGCCAGCAGCTCTTGATAGAGGTCACTGGGCACGCCTACCCGTCTGTGCTCCCACCGGTAGATGCGGCTGCGGTCGGCAGGGATGCGAAGACCGCGGCGTTGGGCGGCCAGGTTCAGGTGATGGGCGAGCTGTTCCATGCTCCACCCGCGCTGTTGGCGCACGTAGGTCAGGGGATGCCGTACCGCTGCTGTGGTCATGCTCACCCCTCAACTCTGGTGTCTGTACGGCACCGTAGTGACCCCCGCCTGACTGAGTGGTTCGTCAGTGCACGGCTGCCAGCTCATTGGCGCCGAAGCGAATCAGTTCGTGAGAGGCGGCCAAGGCCGCTTCCGCGGCATCGCTTCCGCTGCGGCGGACATCGATCGAGGTCGTGCCGTCCGGCGTGAAGGATCGGGCCCGAACCATGTACGAGATCATTCCCTCCGCGTCACGGACCGTGCTGCAATACCCGGCCAGCGGGGCATTGCAGAAACCCCCCAGCTGTCGGAGGACCAGGCGCTCGGCCTCGGCTCGACTGAGGTCGTCGGGTCGTGTAGTGCGCTGATCGCTTCGCGGGTGACCGTGTCGTCCTCGCGGGTCTGGAACGCGATGATCGCGGCGCCGAGCGGCGGGCAGATGACTTCGGGGCTGATGCGGTCAGCGACTGCGTGGGCCATACCCAGGCGTTCCATGGAGCAAGTGGCCACGACCAAAGCATCAATCCTGCTCGCGGGGTCGTCCAGGGCTCGGAGGCGCGTGTCGACCGGGCCGCGCAGCGGAACGACTGTGATGTCCGGGCGGTGGATGCGCAAGGCAGCGGTACGGCGCACCGAGGCGGTGGCGATGGTGGCACCAGCCGGAAGGGAGTCGAGGGTGACACCAGGCTCGCGGGTGACAAGGCAATCGCGGATGTCGTCGCGCCGCAGGTAGGCGGACATGGTCAGGCCAGGGGTGTCGAGGGTCGGTGCGTCCTTGAGGCAGTGCACGGCTACGTCGATCTCACCAGCCAGGAGCGCGGTCTCGATCTCGTCGGAGAAGACGCCGTCCGACTCCAGCGGGGCGCGGTTCTTCGTCCTGTCGCCTCCGGCCTCGGTGAAGGGGCGCAGGATGGTCGGGACGGCAGGGGAGAGGGAGGCCAAGATCGGCGCGGTCTGCATGAGGGACATCTTCGAGGCGCGGGCGCCCACGCGGAGAGGGTTCACGAACTTCTCCTTTAGTGACAATCTGTCGGAAGGTGTATCGTTCTGGTGCAAGTACGATGTCGAGTCAACGGACCTGCTATTGCGAGGAGTTGACCCGAATGGGCGACGTGGTGCGCATCGGCTCCAGGGCCAGCAAGCTGGCAAGGGCTCAGGTCAGCGAGTGGATTGCACCGCTGATCGGGCAGTTTCCCGGGGTCACCTTCAAGCGTGAGGCCATCCTCGAAGGCGGCGATCAGGACCGCGTCACGCCGACTCTCGCCGAGGTCGCCAAAACGGCCGGCGGTTCCGCCTTCTCCACCAACCAGGAAGCCGCCCTGGTCACAGGCCGGGTGGATGTGATCGTGCACTCGCTGAAAGACCTCCCCACGACCGTCACGGAGGGCACGACGTTGCTCACCACGCCTGGCCCCCGCGAAGACGTACGGGACGTGCTGTGTGGGGCGACCCTGGCCGAGCTGCCCGAAGGGGCGACCGTGGGCGCGGGGGCACCCCGGCGGGTGGCCCAGCTCCTTGCCCTCCGCCCTGATCTCAAGGTGGTGCCGATCCGCGGAAACGTTCCGGGTCGACTCGCCCGGACCACCAAGGGGGCGCTGGACGCGGTGGTGCTGGCTGCCGCCGGACTGAACAGGCTCGGGCTGATGCCCGAGGTGCACGAGGTGCTTGATCCGCATGTCTTTCCTCCGTCGCCGGGGCAAGGCGCGCTCGGTATCCAGGTCCGTACGGGCTCGACGGCCGCCCAGCTCCTTGCCGGAACCGGCAACGGTGAGGTCGACGCATGTGTACGGGCAGAGCGCGCCCTGCTGGCCGAACTGCACGGCGGCTGTTCGGTACCGGTCGGCGCATGGGGCCGGGTAGGGCAAGACGGGCTGTTGCACCTCTCGGCCGCCGTCACATCCACAGACGGGGCCCAACAGGTAACCGCAGACGCAACGGGTCCGGCAGACGAACCGGAGAAGCTTGGCTTCTGCGTAGCGGCCGACCTGCTGAATCAGGGGGCCGCCGAGATTCTGGCGGTGATCAGGAAGCCCTGAGCCTGCGGGCTATGTCCACCGCGCCGTAGGTGATGATCCGATCGGCCCCAGCCCGCTTGAGGACGGTGTACGCCTCCATCAGGCCGCTCACGTCCCGCTCTCCACCCTCCTGGAGGTCCGTGAGACGCAGGTACTCGCCGGACACGGAGAAAGGCACCACGGGGACGGGCAGCTTGTCCTTCAGGTGTACGAGGGTGTCGACCGTGTGAAGCGCGGGTTCGGTGAGGATCATGTCCGCACCTTCCCGGACCATCTCCAGAGCGATGTGAACGGCCATCTCGGGCCGCCTCGGGTTGATCTGGAAGGCTCGCGCTCCGGACCGGGGGGCCGCCCCCATCGTGACCCGGTATCCCTGGTAGAGAACCGACTCGAAGATGAGGTGCGGCATGATCGCCACGTCCCGGTGGCCGGCTCCGTCCAGAGCTTCACGTACCGCCCGAACCGATCCCGGGATCATCGCGGCCGGTCCCACGATGTCGGCGCCGGCCTCGGCCTGCATGACCGCCTGGGCCGCCAGGACGGTGGTGGTCTTCTCCAGGTCCATGCTGTTGTCCCGCTCGTTGGCGAGCCAGCACTCGCCCGAGTCGGTGTGGGAGCACACGCACGTCTCGGTCATGACCGCGAGGCCGGGCGTGGCCTTCTTCACGGCCTTGATGGTGCGGGCCATGAGCCCCGTCGGGGCGGCAGCCTGCGAGGCGTGGCCGTCCCGGATGCGTGAGCCCGCGAACACCTTGACGGACCGCATCCCCAGGGCCTCTATCGCCCGTGCGGCCTCCGCCGCTTCCCCGACCGTGCGCGTCGGCATGTACGTGGGCGACTTGTCGTCCTCCTCGCGCATCAGGAAGACCATCGTGAGGTCTTCGGGGGTGAGCCCCGGTCCGCCAAGGTAGTTCCGGACCGATAAGCGATGGGTGGGCAAGGCTCCTCCTGAAAGGGTGAGGTTCTGCGGCGTACGGGATGGTTCGGGGGGACCGGTGATCAAGGCCCCGACCAGGTCGTGGGCCTCAGGGTCGTGAAGCACGTGGTTCTCATGGTCCTCGTGGAAGTCGCACCACTGGCGAGAGTCCTCCCCGACGATGACCTGCCAGTAGGGGCACAGGGTGAGGGTGGCGAAACGGTGGAGGACGTGAGGTCGCTGATCTCGGTCCACATGAACCACAGCCCCTTGGGAGGCTGCTTCTCGGCGGTCCACAGGCGTGCGGCGTGGTCGGTGTCCTTGTCGTGGACTCCCAGTTCACAGAGCACGAAGCCCATGTCTGAGAGGAGGTCATCCACGTCGTCGGGCCCACCGCTCATGTCGAGGAGGGCAACCATCGCCTCGGCCACCGGTAAGCGAGTTACGACGGTGCATTTAGGAGAGGGAGCAGGGTGTTCGCCCACTCACGCCAGTCGGTCAGGCGGCTCTACCTTCTTGAGCGGGTTGATCGAGCCATTCGTAGGGTTGGGTCGCCCAGGGGTGCTGGGTGTGGCTATCAGGCGGCTGCCGTC
>NZ_JBIDBC010000029.1:0-94921 GCF_043202835.1 Streptomyces sp. NPDC048142 | reverse complement strand
GCGAGTAGACCTTCATCACCATAAGAGATCCCTCCTCCCCGGCCCCTGCCGGGGCCGGGCTCAGAGGTGTCCACCACTCGGGGACAGGTCCCGACTTCACATCAGTGGGGCGTTGCGGTGCGACACGGCAAGGCCCTCCTGGGCCGGCCGTTCGGCCCAGGAGGGGCACTGAGATGTGTTCAGGGTTCGAGCAGGAGCCCGAGGGCGTGGGCGAACTCTGCCGGCTCGGCGCTTGCGCCGAGGTGGTTGCCCGGCATGTCGATCAGAGGTAGCTCCAGAAGTTCGGCGAGTTCTTGGGTCGCCCGGCGCGCCATCTGGTGATGGCTCAGCGAGCCTGCGCACAGCGTCACCGGAACGCGACGGATGGCCTCGAAGTCAGGGACGTAGAAGACCGTGGGGCCGGCCATCCGCCCCAGGAAGTAGCGGTTCTTGTCGAGTTCCTCGACCGGTAGCCCTGGTATCGCCATATGGGCGGGAGGCGTCTGATCCGGCCCTGTGTGATGGGCAGCGCCGCTGAGGTCGAAGAACTCCTGCACTGCCCGCTGAGGATCAGCCTCCGCGGCTTTGAACGCTGCTGCGGCTCGGCGCGCCAGGTCTGCGTCGTCCAGGAGGGACACCAGGGGCGGTTCGTGCAGGACGGCCCGGCCGACCACCTCAGGATGCCGCTTGCCCAGCTCCAGCAGCGTCACGGCACCACCACTGGTACCGACAAACAGGGCGGGCCCTCCGGTGAACCTGTCGACAAGTGCGGCAAGGTCCTCGGCAAGGACCTCGGGCGTGGGCGCAGCCATCCCTGGGACCGCTCGGCTGGCTCCGATACCACGAGGATCGTGGGTGACGACGGTAAACCGGCCTGCGAGCTCATGCGCCAGCGCTGCGAAACCGGCCCGCCCAGCCGGCGCGCCGACGAGGAACAGCAGTGGCCCCTCACCCTGGACACCGAAGGCAATCGTGCAGTCCGGTCGGTCGAGAAGGTCCACCGAACTCGTGATCCGATCACTGAAGTCCGCGATCTTCCGAGTGATCACATCGAGCGCACGGTCCAGCTCCTCGCGCCTGTCCTGGACGCGACGGCGATGAGCCGTCAGCAACTCCACCCGGAGCCTGGCCGGATCAGCCACCTTGTCGTCGGCACCTGTGAACTGCGCGATATCGGCCAACGGCATCCCCGTCTCGCGGAGATGAACCAGCATGCGGATCAGCTCGACGTCGGCCGTCGTGTACTGGCGACGCCCCGCACCGTCGCGCCGTGGAGACGGCACAACCCCCTGACGTTCGAAGTACCGCAACGTGTCGGGCTCCAGACCGATCCACGCCGAGACCTCCGCGATACCGAACAGCTCGTCTGCCTCACTCATGCATCAAGCCTCGCCCCTGAACCTCGGTACAGGTCAAGCGATCGTCGGCCGACCGCGGCTTCGACGAAGTCGTCGGCCCGGCCACGCTCGATTCCTGCGTGGCGATGTCGCACGTGGCACGGCTCGACAGACCGGCGGTCAAGGCTCGGCCGAGCCCGCGCGAGCACGGAAAGGAAGGAGACTCCGACTCCTGGTCCGCAGGGGCAGGATCTCTTCATCTCGACCGACGTCAGCGGAATGACCGCATGCCGACCGGGAGCCCGTACGCGAGCCGTTCCGGTTCGCATACGGACCCGGGGTTACGCCGCCGAGCGGGGCGCGTCCGTCGTACCCACGGGCCTTCGCGTGCGGGCTTCGCGACGGCTCCCGGCTCCCCCGCTTCCGGCCGTCAGTTCCAGTGGTGGACCCAGGTGCGCCGCCCGAGGATGTCGTGGGCGGCGTAGTCGTCCAGCGCACCGTGACGGCTCCGGGCGAGGTCGTCCGGGCAGAAAGCGGCGTGCTCGGCGGCCACGGCCTCCGCCTGGTCCGTGGTGATGGGCGGCGCGGCGACCGAGAGGACGAGCCGGTCCGCGGTGAGCGCCACGATCCGGGTGCCGAAGCGCTCCTCCCAACTGCGCAGGACGGCGCTGAGGGCTCCGGGGTCGTCCTCGTGGTTCAGCGAGCCGGACCAGCCGATGGCCGCGGGTATGTCGGCGTTGCGGTCCGCGGGCACCAGGGCGAGGCGGGGCTCCTTCAGGCGGGAGCCACCGCCTGTCAGGGCGTCGGCCAGCTCGGCCGCCTGTGCGTCGGGGTCGGCGCCGGGCGGCATCGCCCCGGCGAGCCCCGGCCACGGTGCGCCGAAGGGGGCCGCCGCCCCGCCGGCCCGGTTCTCCCGGGTCTCCTCCCAGAGGCGGGCCAGCACCTCGTCGGCGCCCAAGTCCTCTGGATAGGAGAGGTTTCCACACATCAGGTCCCAGCTCTCCGGGTCGCCCGACGGGCCGCCGACGTCCACCAGCACCGGCACCAGGCCCGCCGCCCGGCGTGCGGCGCTCTGCGCGGACCACTGTCCGGGCGCCGCGCGCGCGTCGGCCAGCCACATCAGCGGCTCCGACCAGGTGCCCTGGTACGTCTCGTTCAGCAGCCTCCCCGCGGGGAGGCTGAGGTCGAGGCCCCGGCCGCTCGGGTCGGTCGCGAGCCGGGTCAGGTTGTTCGTGTCCATCACCATGTGCTGACCGTAGAGGCAGAGAGCCCGAGCGGGCAGGCCACCAGCCCGAACCCGCCGCCGCCTGATGTCGTCGCCCCGGGCGGGGGCGACCGCCGGGGTGGTCCCAGCCCCAGCCCCCCGGCCCTGGATCTTGCTCCGAAGATCATCCTGGTGGAGGCTGAGGCATGCAGAATCTGCCGACCTTCGTCCTTGTCCACGGCGCCTTCGCCAACTCGTTCTCCTTCGCGCCGCTGCAGGCCGAACTCGCCCTGCTCGGGCACCGCTCGGTCGCGGTCGACCTGCCGGGGCACGGGTTCGAGGCGACCTACCCCGAGGCCTACCAAGCTCCCCAGGATCTCGACGCCCATGCCACCGAGCCGGGGAGCATCAAGGGAGTCACGCTCGCGGACAACGCCGCCCGCGTGATCGAAGCCCTCGAACGGGCCAAGCGGAACGGGCCCACCGTCCTCGTCGGCCACAGCAGGGGCGGCATCACGACCACCGCCGTCGCCAACGCCCGGCCCGACCTGATCGACCGGCTCGTCTACGTCTCCGCCTGGTGCCCCGTGGATCTGAACGTGGGCGACTACTACACCCAGCCGGAGATGGCCGACGTCGACGCGGGAGCCTTCGCCGCCGCGCTCGTCGGGAACCCGGCCGAACTCGGTCTGCTCCGGGTCAACTTCCGTACGGCCGCCCCGTCGGCCCTCGCCGCGTTCAAGCACGCGTTCGCCGCCGACCTCACCGATGACGAGTTCCGGACCTTCCTCAACACCTTCCAGCCGGACGAGAACCTCGACACCGGTACGTCCGCCGACCGGGCCCAGGCCACGACCTGGGGCCTGATTCCCCGGACCTACGTACGCCTCGCCGCCGATGCCAGCCTTCCGCCCGCCGTGCAGGACCGCATGATCCGCGAGGCCGACGCGCTCACACCCGGCAACCCCTTCGAGGTCCGGACGCTCGAAGGCAGTCATCTGCGCTGGCTCGTGCACCCGAAGCCCGCCGCCGAGCTGCTCGCCGGGCTCGTAAGGCCTTGACCTCGTAAAGCCCTGACTTCATAGGGACCTGATCCAGTAAGGCTCTGGACCTTATAAGGGCTGACCTCGCAGTGGTCTGACCTATCAAGGCACTGACCTATCAGAGATCTGGCCTCTCTTGGTCTGGCCTCTCTCGGTCAGACCTCCCTCGGTCTGACCTCACCGAGGTCTGGCCTCGCGGTCCTTCGTACCAGCAGGCGATCGGCGGTTCACAGGTGGAGCCCCGCCACCTCCGCCGCCGACAGCCTGAGCCCGGCCGCCCCGGCCGAGTCGCGGGCTGAAGCCGGCCGGCGGGCGCCCGGGATCGGGATCAGGACCGGCGACTGGGCCAGCTGCCAGGCGAGGCAGATCTGCTGCGGGCTGACCCCGCGCGTACGGGCCAGGGCGTGGAACGGCGTGTCCGGCGCGGGTCCGGCGGTTCCCGGGGCGTCGACCGCGCTGCGCGAGATCCCGCCGAGCGGGCTCCACGGCAGGAAGGCCAGGCCGAGTTCGGTGCACAGGTCGAGGGTGTCCCGGCTGGACGGGTACGCCGGGGAGAAGCGGTTCTGCACCGAGACCAGGCGGGGGCCGAGGATCTCGTACGCCGTACGGATCTGCTCACGGTCCACGTTGGAGAGGCCGGCCGCCCGGATCGTGCCGGCGTCGGCCAGGTCCCGCAGTGCGCCGACCGACTCGGCGAAGGGGACGCCCGGATCCGGCTTGTGCAGCTGGTAGAGGCCGATGGCCTCCACGCCGAGCCGGACCGCCGAGGCCTCGGCCGCGCGGCGCAGGTGGCGCGGGTCGCCGTCCACCGTCCACGAGCCGTCGCCGGGCCGGCCGCGGCCGCCCTTGGTGGCCACCAGCACCTCCGCCGAGCCACTGCCGTAGGCGGCCAGCGCCTGGGCGACCAGCCGTTCGTTGTGGCCGAGTTCGTCGGCGTGCCACTGGTAGCAGTCGGCGGTGTCGATCAGCCGTACGCCTGCGTCGAGTGCGGCATGGATCGTGGCGACCGCCTGTTCCTCGCGCGGGCGCCCCTCGACGGAGAGCGGCATCGCTCCGAGGCCGATGGATCCCACCGCCATGCCGCCGATGGTGCGGACGGCGGTGGACCTCATCGGAGTTGGCGGAGCAGGCGGAGCTGGTGGAGCAGGCGGAGCTGGTGGAGCAGGCGGAGCTGGTGGAGTCAGTGGAGTCTTCATCGGTCGCGGGCCTCCTTGATCACGCGCGGCAGCCAGTCGGCGACCGGCGAGAAGCCGAAGCCGAGCCGTGACGCACGGCCGGTGTCCATGGCGTAGCAGCGGTCGAAGGAGAACGGTGAGAGAAGCTCGTCCGGCCCAGTGGTCAGCTTCGGCTCCGCACCGGTCACCCCGCCGATCGCCGCGCACAACTGCCGTGCTTCCAGGGCTTCGTGGGAGGCCGCATTGACGGGTCCGGTGAAGTCCGCCGCCGCGGTCCATGCCAGGAAGCGGGCGATCTCCGGCTCGTGGACGAAGGACGCGGGCTGCGGAACGGGATGGACCACCACCGGCAGGCCCCGCTCGATCCGCTCTACGTAGTGCGCGAGCCGCCCGGTGAAGTCGGCACCGCCGAGGACGTGCGCCGTGCGGACCACGGCGACGTCGAACGACGCCTCCCGCGTGAGCAGCGCCTCCGCCTGGCGTTTGCCCTCGCCGTAGTGGTCCTCCAGGAACGGCCCGTCCGCCCACGGGAGCTCCAGGTCGAACGACCCGGCCGATGGGTCGACCGCCTCCTCCGGGACGGCCGGTCCGCCCGGCCTGCCGAGCTCGGCGTAGACCTCGACCGTGGAGGTCAGCACATAGCGCCGGGTCCGGCCGGCGAAGACCCGGGCGGCGACGGCCGCCTGGAGCGGCGAGTAGCAGACCTGGTCGACCACGGCATCGAAGCGCCGGCCGCCGAGCACGGTACGCAGCGCGGCCTCGTCGTCGCGGTCGGCGAGCAGGTGGGTCACGCCTTCCGGGGCCGGCGTCGACCCCCGGTTCACGACGGTCACCACGGCCCCCGCGTCCCGTAGTTCCCCGATCAGCCGACGCCCGAAGTGGCGGCTTCCTCCGATCACGCACACGTCCATGCCGCGCCCCTTTCCCACATGTCTTCACGCATCACAACTTCACGACTTCACGACTTCACGCGCCGTCCTGCCGTCCTGCCGTCTTCCACATCCAGTCTGCTCAGCTCCGGTCATCGGCGGTAGTGTCGATCGAGGCACCACGTCATGAGGAGAACTGTTGATCGATGTTCAGCGGCTGGCCGTCCTGCGCGAGGTCGCCCGGCACGGCAGCTTCAACCGGGCAGCCCTCGCACTGCACTGCACGCCCTCGGCCGTCTCGCAGCAGATCGCCGCCCTGGAGCGTGGCCTCGGCGCGCCCGTGGCCGAACGCTCCACCCGGGGCGTCACGCTGACCGACGCGGGCCGCCTGCTGGTGGAGGCGGCGGACTCGATCGCCGCCGAACTGTCCGACACCCAGCAGCGCATCGACCGGCTGGCCGCCGAGCGGACCGCCCTCACCGTCGCCACGTTCGCCAGCGGCGGCCGCCGGCTGCTGCCCGCCGCACTCTCCGGCTTCGTCGCCGAACACCCGGAGGTGGAGCTGACGATCCTGGAGGCGGAGCCGGAGGAGAGCCTGCCCGGCGTCCGGGAGGGGCGGGCCGATCTCGCCCTCGCCTACCACTTCGACGGCCCGCCGCCCGCCCGGCCCGGCGACCGTTCCGGCCTGGACTGGACGCCCCTCGGCACGGACCCGCTGCGGGTCGTCCTGCCCCGCGGCCACCCGGACGCGGCGCGCTACCTGGAGCGGCCGGAGCCGCCGCATCTGGCCGAACTCGCCGGCCTGCGCTGGATCCTGGGCTGCCGCAAGTCGGCCGCCCAGCTCGCCGGGTACGCCGCACTGGCCGGCGTCGAACTGCGGATCTCGTGCACGGCGACGGATTACGGCTTCGCCCAGTCGCTCGTACGGGCCGGCGTCGGCATCGCGCTGATTCCCGAGATCGGCCTGACCCGGGACCCGGACCTGATCGCCTTCCCGCTGGCCGGTCCGAGCCCGCACCGCCACCTGGGTCTGGCCCTCTCCCGCCGCCGCCGCGGCCCCACCGCCCGCCTGGCCGAGGAGCTGGCGTCCCGGATCCTCGGCGAGGCGCAGGAGCCCGCCGGGGCCGCGCGGCAGCCAGGGGCGTAACTCGGCCCAGGACGCCGGGCCAACCGCCTGGCGGCCGAGAGCGAGGCGGGCCGGTGACCTGGGCCGGTCGCTGACCGGACGACCATCTCCCGAGGGCCCGGCGGCACGGCACGTGATGTCCCGCAGGCCGTCCGGCAGGGGCAGCTGTGGTCGGCGGCAGGGTCGGCTGCGGGCGCTGTGGTCGGCTGTTGTCGGCCATGAACGGGTCCGGCGGCCACTTATGGTCACCACGCACCGCCACACCACCGCAGCCCCGCAGCCCCGCAGCCCCGCAGCCCCGCATCGAAAGCCGTCGTAGGAGACCAGGCATGAGCACGCGATACGCCCCGGGCGACGACCGCACCCCTCTCACCTCGCCCGGCCCCACCGCCTCACCCGCCCCGATCACCTCACCCGCCCTCGCGCCCGCCCCCGTCGGCCGCGCCTTCGACGCCGTACTGTGCGATCTCGACAACGTCATCCGCTATTACGACACCGCCCCGCTCGCCGCTCTGGAACGGGCCGCCGGACTGCCGGAGGGCACCACGACGGACGTCGCCTACGCGCCCGAGGTCGATCTCCCGCTGCTCCTGGGCCGGATCACCCCGGAAGCCTGGGTGGAGTCCATCGCCGCGGGGCTCACGGAGCGGGTGGGCGCGGACCGGGCCCGCGAGCTGGGCCGGGCCCTCGCGGACGCGCCGTTCCGGGCCGACGAGGAGGTGGTGTCCCTGCTGCGCCGGGCCAGGACCCATGTCCCCCTGCTGCTCGTGACCAACGCCACCCTCCAACTGGAGTCCGACCTCGCCCTGTTGGGCCTGACCCGGCTGGCCGACGCGGTCGTGAGCAGCGCGGTGGAGCAGGTGGCCAAGCCCGACCCGGCCATCTACCGCAACGCTGCCGACCGGGCGGGCGTACCGCTGACGCGGTGCCTGTTCGTGGACGACCGGCAGGAGAACGTCGACGCGGCCGTCGCCCTCGGCATGACCGGTGTCCTCTACCGCGAACCGGCCGATCTGCGGCGGGCGTTGGGGCCGTGCGCGGAGCAGGCCGGGGCGCGCCGGTGAGGGGCGCCGCGGACCGCGAACCGGAGGTGCTGTCCGGCGGACTGGCCAACGCCGGGGCCGTCCTGCGCCACGGCGACGCCGTCGAACGCCCCGCCCCACCGCACGTCGCCGGTCTGCACGCGCACCTCCGGGCCCTCCGGGGGCAGGGGTTCGACGGGCTGCCCGTACCTCTGGGGGTCTCCGCCGCCGGGCACCGCGAGCGGCTCTCGTACGTCCCCGGCGAGGTCGCCGTCGCCCCGCATCCGCCCTGGGTCTGGACGGACGAGGCCCTGCACTCCGTGGGGGCGCTGCTCCGGCGGATGCACGACGCGACGGCGGCCGTTCCGTTCGACCGTACGGCCGACTGGCCCGCCGGCCTGGCCGACCCGGAGGGGGCGACGGCTCCCGACGCGGTCGTCTGCCACAACGACGCGTGCCTGGAGAACGTGGTGTTCCGGGGCGGTCGCGCCGCGGCCCTCATCGACTTCGACCTGGCCGCGCCCGGCCGCCCGATGTGGGACGTGGCCATGGCGGCGCGCTATTGGGTGCCGATGCGGGGCCGTGCCGGTCTCGACCCGCCGCACCGCCTGCGCGTCCTGGCCGACGGTTACGGACTGGGGCGCGCGGGCCGGGCCGCCCTGCCCCGGGTGATCGAGCGGGCCACCGCGGTGTGCCGGGCGTTCGTCGAGCGGCGGGTGGAACGGGGGACGCGGCGTACACAGCGGCGTACGAGGAGAGCGGGCGGGCGGAGTGGGACCGGCACCAGACCTGGCTGGTGGACCACCGCCACGCCCTGACCGCCGCCCTGCTCGCCGGCTGACCACCGCCCTGCGCCGACCGCCGCCCTGCTCGCCGGCTGACCACCGCGAACCGGTCGGGGCCGAAGCTGCCGGAGCCGGGGCCCTGCAGCAGGAGCCGGGGCCAAGCCGCAGGAACCGAGGCCCTGCCACCAGAGTCGGAGCCCCTGCCGCCAGAGCCGGAGCCCCGGCCGCAGGATCGCCCCACGCCTCCTCAGCCGCGCGGCTGGGGTTCCAGGCCCGTCCGCAGCTGGACGAACGCCTGCTCGGCCTCCTGCACCGCGCCCGCGTAGACCCGGTCCGCGCTCTCCCCCGCGTCGATCCGCCGCCAGTTGTCCAGGGCCAGGATCCGCAGGACGGCGACGATCTGCCCGGCCGCGAGCCGTTCGGGCGCCCCGCCGCCGAGGGCACGGGCGAGGGCCGCCTCGGAGCGGCCCTGGTAGGCGTACATCCGGGCCACCAGCGACGGCGTTCCGTACAACAGGCGGAGGAACGCCAGCACTTCGGGCCCGTCGCACAGGCCGGTCACCGGGTCGCGCCGGTCGAGGCCGTCGAGGAAGTGGCGGCGCAGGGCGTCCAGCGGGCTGTCGCCGGAGGGCCGTGCGGCGACCACCCGGGCGGGCTCGTCCTCGTGGTCGGCGAACCGGTGCAGCACCAGGTCCTCCTTGGCGGGGAAGTACCGGAACAGTGTCGGCTTGGAGATGTCCGCCGCGGCCGCCACCTCCGCCACGGACACCTTGTCGAAGCCGCGCTCCAGGAACATCGCGATGGCGGCGTCGGAGACCGCCTGATAGGTCAGCTGCTTCTTGCGCTCCCGCAGACCGACCGGCGCCGACGCCGGTGCCGGCGCCTGGGGACGCGGCCACGCGCGGCCGTGGCCGGTGCTCTGCCCGTAAGTGCCGTTCCCGGGCTCGCCCCCTGGCTGACTCCCAGGCCGGCTCCCGGATTCGCTCCCAGGCTGGTTCCCGGACTCGCCCCCGGGCTTCTCTCCGCTCATGACCATGAAGCGTACGCCCTTGACCTCAAGCGGATTTGGCCTCGCCGCCCGGGTCGCGGGAGGCGTCGGCCGTCCTCCGGACCAGCGCCTCCACCCCGTCCAGCAGCACCCCCATGCCGAAAACGAACTCGTACTCCGGGTCGTCGGATCCGCTCATGACCCCGGTCTCCAGCTGCCGGGTGATCCCGGGGTGCCGCTCGGGGTCGACGAGCCGCTTGAGCGTGCGTTCGTGGGACGCCGACAGCTCCTCGGGCGTCACCCCGCGCGCGGTGGCGGCGGTCGCCAGATCGCTCATCATCAGCGCCTCGCTGCGGACGAAGTTGGAGACCAGCAGGACCACCGAGGTCTTGTCACCCTCGCCGAGTCCGCTGCCCTCCAGCGCCTGGAGCCCCTGCTCCCACCAGGCGAGCGAATGGGGTGTCGCGGGCGGGCCGCCGATGGGGATCCGGAGCGCCCAGAGGTTGGCGCGGTAACGCTCGCGCTGCGCGGACGCCCACTCGACGAGCGCCGCCCGCCAGCCCGCACCGGCCGCCAGGGCGGACAGCGGCTCCGGCGGACCGACGGCCGCCTCCTGCATCAGGACGTACAGCTCGTCCTTGGCGGAGACGTACCGGTACAGGGACATCGTGGACGCGCCGAGTTCCTGGGCGATCCGGCCCATGGACACGGCCGCGAGCCCGTCGGCCGACGCGACGCCCACCGCCGCGGCCACGATCCGCTCCAGGCTCAGGCCGGGCTTCGGGCCCTTGGCCGGGCGGTCCCGCAGCCCCCAGGCCGCCTCCAGGCTGGCCGGCAGGTCGCCGCCGCCCGAACCGCTCTTCTCCGTCACCGCATCCCCTTCGCCCGGCATCTCAGCCACGCCGCCGTCATGCCGCCGTCATGCCCCCGCGCCCCCGTGCGCCTTGACCCCATCCTAGAGATGCGTAATGCTTACGCAGTAACGCGTATGGCATACGCAGAAAGGGGTTCGACATGACCGGCCCGACCGGAATCACCCCCAGGGGAATCACCCCCGGCGCCGAAAGCGGCGACGCCGCCCGCACCATCGAGGCCCACGGCCTCACCAAGTCCTACGGAAAGCCCGCCGTCCGGGTCCTCGACGGCATCGATCTCCGGGTCGGGCGCGGCACCGTCTTCGCCCTGCTCGGGCCGAACGGGGCCGGCAAGACCACCACCGTGCGGATCCTCGCGACGCTCACCGAGGCCGACTCCGGCACCGCCCGCGTCGCGGGGTACGACGTCGTCGCCGAGCGGAGCGCGGTGCGCCGCTCCATCAGCCTCACCGGCCAGTTCGCCGCCGTGGACGAGACCCAGACCGGCGAGGAGAACCTGCGGATGATGGCCCGGCTCACCGGGCAGTCCCGGGCCGCCGCCCGGCGCCGGGCGGCGGAGCTGCTGGAACGCTTCGACCTCACCGAGGCCGCCCGCCGCCCCGTCCGGACGTACTCCGGCGGTATGCGCCGCCGCCTCGATCTGGCCGCCGGGCTCGTCGGCTCACCGGAGCCCGGGGTGTTCTTCCTCGACGAGCCGACCGCCGGCCTCGACCCGCGCAGCCGGCAGGAGCTCTGGGAGGTCGTCCGGGGGCTGGCCGAACGCGGGGCGACCGTCCTGCTCACCACCCAGTACCTGGAGGAGGCCGACCGCCTCGCCGACCGGATCGCCCTGCTGCACCGGGGCCGGATCGCCGCCGAGGGCACCACCGCCGACCTCAAGTCCCGCGTCGGCGGACACCGCCTCGACCTGGTCCTCACCAGCAGCGAGGCCTACCTCCGGCTGGCCGGGCGGGCCGTCCACCACTCCCCCGCGACCCTGACCCTCGGCATCCCCACCGGCGGCTCGGCGGCCCAGGTGCGGGCCCTGCTCGACGAGATCGACCCGGCGGGCCAGGAGATCGAACGCTTCAGCCTGCACAGCGCGACCCTCGACGACGTCTTCCTGGACCTGACCGCAAGCCCGCCCATGCCCGCAAGCCCGCCCCCGAACGCGAACACGCCCACACCCGCAAGCCCGCCCGCACCCACGAGCCCGCCCACGCCCTCAAACGCACCCTCGAACGCGCCCACGCCCAGGGCCCCGGAGGCATCCGCCCATGTCTGACACCGCCTTACAGCGCAGAATCCCGGCCCGGCCCACCGGCGGAACCGCCGAGGCCCCCGGCCGCGGGCCCGGTCCGCTCACCCACACCGCCGTCATGGCCGGCCGGTCCCTGCGCATCAGCCGCCGCAACACCGACGCGCTGATCACGTCCCTGGCCCTGCCGATCATGCTGATGCTGATCTTCGTCTACTTCTTCGGCGGCGCGATCGACACCGGCTCGGACTACGACTCGTACGTCATGTACGTCGTCCCGGGCGTCCTGCTCCTGTCCGCCGGTTTCGGCGCCGCGACCACCGCCACCGCCGTCAGCGAGGACATGAAGGGCGGCATCATCGACCGCTTCCGCTCCCTGGACGTGGGCGGTACGCCGGTGCTCGCCGGGCAGGTGGCGGCGAGCACCGTCCGCAATCTCTGCGCCACCGCCCTGGTCTTCGGCGTCGCGCTGCTGATCGGCTTCCGCCCCGCCCCCACCTGGAGCGGCTGGCTCCTGGTGGCCGTCGTGCTGGTGGCCTACATCGTGGCCCTGTCCTGGATCTCGGCGGCGATCGGACTGCTGGCCCGGACCCCGGAGGCGGCGAGCGGCTTCACGTTCTTCATGTCGTTCCTGCCCTACCCGAGCAGCGCGTTCGTCCCGACCGAAAAGATGCCGGACTGGCTGCACGGCTTCGCCGACCACCAGCCGATCACCCCGGCCATCGAGTCCCTGCGCGGGCTGCTGCTCGGCCAGGAGGTGGGCAACACCCCCTGGATCGCGCTCGCCTGGGCCGCCGGGCTGCTGACCGTGGCGATCGGCGCCTCGGGAACGCTGTTCCGGATCCGGACGCGCTGACCGCCCGGACCACCGGCGGCCGGGACTCAAGCCCGGACCGCCCACAAGCAGGGCTCAGAACACGTCCGGGCACCACGGCCGCCGCCCCGTACGGAACACCGCGTCCGCCGTCGTCGCCGCACCCGCCCGCAGCTCCTCGGCCCGGCCCAGGTCCACCAGCCGCCGCACGGACTCGTCGCCCAGATACAGCGTGGACAACTCCGCCACCCCCAGGGCCAGATCGGCGCTCCGCGTGGTCGGGGTGCAGCGCGCACCGGAGGGCGAGGCGTCCAGCAGGAAGCGGCCCCCGGCCAGCCCCGCGTCGTCCCGGACGTCCAGGACGAGCGACGCCTCGCTGCCGTACGTCCGGGCCTCCAGGGCGCGCGGCACGTCCAGCATCCGCAGCCACAGCCAGTCCACGTTCGTGATCATCCGGGCCGCGCGCGGGTCGGGGAGCAGCAGCGGGAGCAGGTCGTCGGGGGCGCGGTGGCCGGAGCGGACCGTGCTGATCCAGTCGATCGAGCAGACGTAGTGCCACAGGGCCCGCTCGGCCGCCGGGTTCAGCGCGATCATGTCCCGTACGGAGGCGGTGTTCAGCGGCTGCCCGGCGTCGCCCCACTTGTCGTCCGCGCCGTACACCATCAGGCCGTCGACCGTGCCGTCGGCGGCGCGGTGCACCACGTAGAAGGGCTCGGTCCACTTCTCGTGGTCCGGGCGGGGCGCGATCCCCGTGCGCTGCCGCCACCAGCGCTCACTGCGGGTGACGATGCCGGGCTGCCGGGCCGCCAGCGCCCCATGCACCTCGGGGCCGGCCTTGCGGACGTCGGCGCCGTCCACCATCTCGACGCGCCCGCCGCCCGCCGGCTGCCCGGAGCGGCGCGGGTCGAGGCCCGCCCGGTGCACGGAGACCTCCCACTCGGCGGTCCAGGCGGCGGGGCCGAAGCCGTACCGCCCGTAGATCGGGTACTCGGCGGCGATCAGCGAGGCGACCGGCTCGCCGCGCTCCTTGGCCGCCGCCAGGTCCGTCGCCATCATCCGGCTGAGCAGTCCGCGCCGGCGGTGCGTGGGTGTCACCGTCACCCCGCTGATCGCGTCGGCCCGCACGGTGGCCCCGCCCACGACGGTCAGCTCCTGGGCGAACGAACGGAACGTCGCCACGCAGCGCCCGGCCTCGAACGTGCCCTGCACACGGGAGAGATCGGCGTCGGCGGACCGGTCCGCGACCAGCTCCTCGCTCGGTGTGCCCGGCGTCAGGAATCCGGTCCCCACCGCCCTCATCCAGTCAGGGATCTCGGACGCGGTGACGGTACGGACATCGAGGCTCATCCCCCCACGCTAGGCACGCACATCTCAGAATGTCGCGCGAATTTCGCCGACCTCCGCCGCCCCGCCGAGCAGCGGCGCGCGTCCGATCCGGGCGACCACCGGGGCGTCCACACCCAGCAGTTCCAGGGCGCGGGCCAGCACCGGGCCGAGCGCCCGGACGGACCCGTCGTCGATCTTGAAGGCGAGGGCCCGGCCGTCGGCCAGGGCCACCGCCTGGACCGCCTCGGCGCCCATCTTGGAGAGCGTCCCGGGCACCTCGCTCATCAGCCAGGTGTCCGGACGCCGGGTGCCGGCGACGTACTCCGGATGGGCGCGCATCGCGTCCGCGACCCGGCGCTCCGCGCTCCCGGGCTCCGCCAGCACGAAGGACCGGAAGGCGCGGGCCAGGCCGGTCAGCCCGATCGCCATCAGCGGGGCCCCGCAGCCGTCCGTGCCGAGCGCCGCGACGGGCTCGCCCGCCGCCTCGGCGACGACCCGGCCGACGAGCTGCTGGAGCGGGTGGGCGGGGTCGAGGTAGGTCGCGGTGTCCCAGCCGTTGCGGACGCAGACGGCGAGCATGGCCGCGTGCTTGCCGGAGCAGTTCATCGTGAGCCGCTCGCGGACGTTCCCGGCGGCGAGGTAGGTCTCCGCCTCCACCGGGTCCAGCGGCAGGTCCGGCGGGGTCCGGAGGTCGGCGGTGCTCAGTCCGTGCTCGGCGAGCATCTTCCGTACGAGGTCGAGGTGGAACGGCTCCCCGGAGTGGCTCGCGGCGGCGAGCGCCAGCCGTTCGCCCGACAGGTCGAGGCCGGCCCGCAGGATCGCGGCGGCCTGCATCGGCTTGTTGGAGGACCGGGGGAAGACCGGCGCCGCCGGATCGCCGATCGCGCGCTCCACGCTGCCGTCGGCGGCCAGCAGGACCAGCGACCCCCGGTGGTGACCCTCCGTGAACCCGGAGCGCACGACCTCGGCCAGGACGGGCGGGGCGGGAATCGGTGCGGGGAGCGGAGAGGGGGATATGGCGGACGGGGCGTCGATGGACGTCATGGTGGCCTTCCGGGGACGGGGGTGCGGGACCCGCGCCCGGAAGGATCGCTTCAGGCGAGCAGGTCGTCCACTTGTGCTTCCCCGTCACGGTACCTGCGGGCGATTTCCGCGCTGCAATCGTCGGCGGTTCGCTGGAGCTCGTGACGGCGGCGGGAGACCTGCTGTTCGTAGCGGACGAGCCGCCCCATCGCCGTGTGCAGCTCCTCGTCCGTCCGGGCGTCCAGATCGGACAGTTCGACCTCGGCGAGGGTCTCGGCGGCGAGCTGCCGGAACTCGTCTCCGCGCGGCGTCCGCAGCGTGACGTGCCGGGCGGAGGAGCGGTGCCGGGACGGGGTGTCGGCCAGGATCTCCGAGAGCCGGCTCACCACCGCCGCGTCCTCCACCGGCGCCTCCGGGTCCCGGCGGCGGGCCAGTTCGGCGCGCAGGATGTCGATCCGGCCCTGCACCAGCCGGCGTACGTAACCGATATCGGCCTCGTCGCGCTGGGCGTCCCGGCGCAGCGTCCGCAGCTCCGGCAGCCGCAGCCCGCCGAAGCCCGCGTCGCCGCCCGCCTGTCCGGGCACGGTGACGGATCCGGACGCGGAGCCGGACACGGGGCCCGACGCGGGGCCGGACACAGGTGCGGACACGGGTCCCTGGGCGGGCGGCGGCAGGGGTACGGGACCCTGCCCTGGCAGACTGCGCTGTACGGGTGACCGCAGGGTGCTGGTGCGGTGACGTGCGCCCGGTACGGCACCGGGAGATTGTCCGGCTCCATAGGTACTCATGCTGTTCCGTCCCCTCGACCGTTGCGTCGGCACACCGACATCGTGCATCGTGCCACTCCCCACCGTGCCGATGCAGGTGCTCTGTACCCGTTCAGCCCAAGATAGGTTGGTCTGTATGCGTGCAGTGGTACAGAGAGTGGACGGCGCGAGCGTCTCCGTCGCCGGTGCGACGGAAGACCCCTCGGCCCCCGGAGTCGTCGGGGAGATCGTCGGCGAGGGCCTGTGTGTGCTGGTCGGGGTCACCCATGACGACACCCCGGAGAAGGCGGCGCAGCTGGCCCGCAAGCTCTGGTCGGTGCGCATCCTGGAGGGCGAGAAGTCCTGTTCGGACGTGGATGCACCCCTCCTGGTGATTTCTCAGTTCACTCTCTACGGGGACGCCCGCAAGGGCCGCCGGCCCACCTGGAACGCCGCCGCGCCGGGCGAGGTCGCCGAGCCGCTGGTGGACGAGGTCGTGGCGCGGCTGCGGGCGCTGGGGGCACAGGTGGAGACGGGCCGGTTCGGAGCGGACATGAGGGTCTCGCTCACGAATCACGGCCCGTTCACGGTGATCATCGACGTGTAGCCGTACGCGGCGAAGGCGTGTAGCCGTACGCCGCGAGAGGCGTAGCCGTAGGCCCCCGGAACGGGGTTCCTACGGCTCGACGACCGTCTCCTGGGCGGCCGCCGTGTCCCCGGCGATCAGCTCCGCGTCGACGGCCACGTTCCGCTTGACCAGGGCCAGGGCGATCGGGCCCAGCTCGTGGTGGCGGGCCGAGGTGGTGATGAAGCCGAGCTGGCGGCCCTCCTGGCCGTCGGCGGCCAGCCGCACCGGCGTCCCGTGTCCGGGCAGGTGCACCTCGCTGCCGTCCAGGTGCAGGAAGACGAGCCGGCGCGGCGGCTTCCCCAGGTTGTGGACGCGGGCCACGGTCTCCTGGCCCCGGTAGCAGCCCTTCTGGAGGTGGACGGCGGTGCCGATCCAGCCCAGCTCGTGCGGGATGGTGCGGTGGTCGGTCTCGAAGCCGACGCGCGGCCGGTGCCCCTCGACGCGCAGCGCCTCGTACGCCAGGATTCCGGCGACGGGCCCGTTGGCGGCGGCGTACGCCTCCAGGTCCGGGCGCGGCAGGAACAGGTCCCGGCCCTGCGGGGTCTCCCGTACGGCCACCCCGTCGGGGACCTCCGCGATGGAGCCGGCCGGGAGGTGGACGACCCCGATGTCCCCGGTGCGGTCGGCGACCTCGACCCGGTAGAAGAACTTCATCGACTCCAAGTAGGCGATCAGGTCGTCCTGGGTGTCCGGTTCGACGTGCATCCACACCGTCGTACCGTCGTCCACCAGATACATCGCGTGCTCGATGTGCCCGTTGGCGGAGAGGATGAGTGCCTCGGTGGCCTGATGCGGGGCGAGGTCGCTGACGTGCTGGGTGAGCAGCAGGTGCAGCCAGGCCAGCCGGTCGCCGCCGGTGACGGCGACGACCCCCCGGTGGGAGAGGTCGACGAGGCCGTTGCCGTCGGCGAGGGCGCGTTGCTCGCGGAACAGGTCGCCATAGTGCGCGGCGACACCTTCGTCGCGGCCTTCGGCGGGAACGGCGCCGGGCAGGGACAGCAGGGGGCTCTTCATGCGCCCAGCCTACGACTTGGCGGGCGCGTCCTTCGCTGGCGTGTTCCCACCGGGGCCGGCGGCACCGCCCCCGGCCCCGTCGGCGGCCCCGGTAGCGGCCCCTGCGGCGGTCCCTGTAGCGGTCCCCGTAACAGCCCCTGCGGCGGTGCAGTCCGCGCAGCGGCCGAAGATCGCGAAGTGCTTCATGTCCGTCTCGAAGCCGAAATCGGCGCGCAGCCTCTCGGTGAACTCGGCGACGACGGAGAGATCGGCCTCGATGACGTCGGCGCAGTCCCGGCAGACGAGGTGGATGTGGTGGTGCCGGTCGGCCAGGTGGTACGTCGGGGCGCCGTGCCCCAGATGGGCGTGGCTGACCAGACCGAGCTCCTCCAGGAGCTCCAGGGTCCGGTACACCGTGGAGATGTTCACGCCGGAGGCGGTCCTGCGCACCTCGCACAGGATGTCGTCCGGCGTCGCGTGCTCCAGGGCGTCGACCGCCTCCAGGACGAGCTGGCGCTGGGGCGTCAGCCGGTAGCCGCGCTGCCGAAGATCGGTCTTCCAGTCGGTGCTCACCACAGGCCCAGTGTAGAGCGGGGTGAGCACCTGCCGGTGGTGCTCGTCCGGGACGGGCTCCTACTTGAAGAACGCGATGCCGTCGTCCGGCATGTCTTCGAGGTTCCGCGCCATCTCGGCGACCTCTTCCGGGGTGACGACCTTCTTCAGGTGCGCCGACATGTACGGGCGCAGCTCGACCTCGGGGGTGGCCTTCTCGCCGACCCACATGAGGTCGCTCTTGACGTACCCGTAGAGCCGCTTGCCGCCGCTGTACGGGCCGGAGGCCGCCGTACGGGCCACCGCGTCGGTGACCAGGTCGATCTGCGGCTTCTGGTCGGCCAGCTCGCCGTACCAGATCTCGATGACGCCCTGGTCGCGGGCCATGACGACCTCGACCTTGCGGTCCTTGTCGATGCGCCAGTAGCCGGACTCCGTCTCCAGCGGCCGGACCTGCTTGCCCTCTTCGTCCAGGACCCAGGTGCGGGAGACGTACTCCAGGAAGTCACGGCCGTCGTGGCTGAAGGTGACTTCCTGGCCGAAGTTGCACTTCTCGGCGCCGGGGAAGTCGGACACGCCCGCGCCCGCCCAGTTGCCGAGGAGGAAGGCCAGCGGGACGAGGTCCGGGTGGAGGTCGGACGGAATCTCGATCATGAGCGGCTCAGACGATCTGTGAGGGAGGGACGGAACGGTCCGGGTGCGGACCGGGTGCGACGAGGGTCAGCGCTGGCCCTGGTACAGCTTCTTCACGGTGAGCGCGGCGAAGGCGGTGACGCCCACGCAGACCAGGATCAGCAGGGCGGAGAAGAATGCCTCAAGCACAGGGGGCTCCTCGTGACGAGCGGATGGCGGCAGTACAGGGCCGGGTCCCCAGCCTAATGGGTGGGGACCCGGCCTTCGCGTCCAGGTGTCGGCCGGGCGCCGCCGCCGGGGGTCTCAGGCGAGCAGCTGGTTCTGCAGGATCAGCGTCTGCTGGAAGGGGACGTGGTCCGTCTCCCGCTTCCCGGCGCGCTCGTGCACGACGAGGGCGACCGTGTCCCCCGCCAGGGTGTACGCCTGCCGGACGTGCTCGGCCCCGAAGGGCGCCTGCTCGGCGAAGACGAACGAGGAGAGGTTCTCGATGTCGTTGGCCGAACCCCAGCTGTCGTCGATCTCCATGGTGTCCGTACGGTCCAGCGGCGTACCGGCCGAAGCGCCGACGTTCAGGTCGTCGAGCATGCGGCTCGCGAACGCCGTCGAGTTGAACCGCACCAGGTAGATCCGGGACACCGTGCCGTCCGGCATGGTCCAGCCGCGGGCCGCGATGTGACGCGGAGCGGCGTCGGCGATGAGCTGGGACACCTGCTTCCGGTTCTGCGGCCGGTAGGCGTCGAGGAACGTCTCCGTGGAGATCCAGCCGCCGGTCAGCTTCTTGTCCGGCACGGCTCCGGCGGGGGCCGGCAGCAGCAGGTCGCGCAGGTCGGCGTGGTGGATCTCGGCCGGGTTGCCGGGGCCGAACGGCCGGGGCGAACCCGCCGGGAGCGCGGGCAGGGACAGCTCCGGGTAGTCCCAGCGGCCGTCGCCCTCGGTGGCGAGCCCGGGGACGTCGGTCCGCTCCAGGGAGGCGATCCCGTACGCCGTACCGGTACCGAGCACCCCGAACGCCAGCGCGGCGGCCGTCCACCGTGCCACGGCGCGCAGGACCCGCCGGGGCGGCTTCGGCGGCGCGGCGGCCTCACCGGGCGGCACGGGCGGGGCCGCGGGCGGAAACTCGGGCGTGGCCTCGGGCATGGCCTCGGGCATGGCCTCGGGCGTGGCCTCGGGCATGGCGGGAGTCGCCACCGCCTCGGGATTCGCCGTCTGCTCGCTCATATGTACTCCCCCGGGGACACGATGTGGTCGAGCTGGTCCTTCACCAGGTCCCCGACGTCGGACGGGCTGAACGGCTTGCTGCCGTTGGCTTCGACGGTCACCGAGACCTCGCCGTCGTAGGCGACGCAGCTGACGCCGTCGAGGGTCTTCTTGTCGCCCTTGGGCAGCCGGTAGCAGGTGACGTTCTTGTGGCCGTCGACCGACGGGCCCTTGCGGAAGTCGTCGAAGGAGTCCAGCAGCTTCTTGCGGTCCAGGTACGTATCGCGCACGGCCCGCTTGTCCCGCATCTTCACGACCTGGACGTTCACGACGAGGTCGTTCGCGTCCGAGGTGTACGAGCGCTGCGCGATGCCCTGGATACGGAGCTTCTCGACGAACTTGTTCAGCTCGCGGCGGTCCTTGCCCGCCAGTCCGCGCCCCATCTCCTTCATCGCCGCGGTGGCCTTCGCTCCGCTGGTCTCGTTGTCGTTGCCGAGTTCGCCGATGTCCGGGCCGAGCCGGTACCCCTTGGGGACCGGCAGCAGAAGCTTGGTCAGCTCGGTGTCGTGGCGGCCCTGGAACGGCGCGCCCGCCGTGTCCTTGCCGGAGGGGGCGTGGTCCTTGTCCCAGATGGTCGTCGTGACCTTCCGGTCGGCGGTGTCCACCGTGGCGTTGACGTATCCGGCCGCGCCGCCGATCGCCGCGAGCACCAGACCGACGGGCAGCGCGGTCAGCACCACCCGGCGCACCCTGCGCACCCGGCCGGAAGCGGGCGTGGGGACGGCGGGCGTCGGGACGGCGGGCGCGGCCGGCTCGGTCACGGGATGCGTGTCGTCGTCGTTCACAGCCGCTCCAGCTGTCGTTCGGCCAGCGTCCGGATGTCCTTCTTGCTGATCGGGACGGTGTCGAAGATGTTGATGTCGAACATGATGTCTCCGCGCACGGCCAGGGCCCTGGCCTGGTAGGACGGGAGGAATCCCGCCTCCCGCTCGACCGGGTAGAGGAAGTAACGGCCCTCCCGGCTGCCCTTGATCGCGTCCCCCGAGCTGCCCGAGCCCTCCTTGTCCCACGGCATGCACATCATCTGGTCGTCGAATTGCTCCGCCGCGCCGAGCCTGTCGCCGGACCGGTACTGGACCAGCTGGACAAAGGTCTCCCGGTACTCCCCCTGCCTCCACGAGGCCGAGGCGACCCGGCGCAGTCCCGCATCGGCCAGCGACTGGAACATGAAGTGCGGCTCTTCGTAGTAGTTCTCGGCGTACTGGCCGATCGTCTCCCAGCCGTCGCCGGAGCCCAGAACGTCGGTGAGCGTCTTCTTCGCGCCCTTGGGCCGGTCGATGAGCAGCTTGCGCAGGTCGCCGTCCGTCCTGACCTGACGGTCCTGGGCGGCGGGCAGCGGGGCCGGGGCCCGGTCGGCGGCCAACGGCTTCGCCGGGTAGCCGAGGCCGGGCTGCGACAGGGCGGCCAGCGGCGTCGGCGCCCGCTCCGCCTGGACGCCGTAGCCGACGGCGGCCCCGCCCGAGATCCCGAGCAGCGCCGCCGCCGTGATGATCAGCGTCGTACGGCCGCGCGGCCGGCGGCGTACGGGCGCACCGGACGCGGCGGGCGGGGCGAGCGGCTCGGCCGGCGGGGCCGACACGGGTGCGGGCCCCGCCGGCGTGGGTGCGGACCCTTCCGGCGCGGCAGGAATGGTGTCGTTCGGTTCCAAAAGGGATCCCCCAAGAGACCTGAAGCGCAGGTTCCCTTACCTGCGCGCACAAGTGACCCCCAGGTCAGCAAGGAGGTTGCCCTCCGGACGATTACAGTTCGGCATATGCCGAAGAAGCTTGTGATCAAGGTGACCGCCGGACCCGAGGCCGCCGAGCGCTGCTCGCAGGCCTTCACCGTGGCGGCCGTGGGCGTCGCCAGCGGTGTCGAGGTCTCGCTCTGGCTGACCGGGGAGTCCTCGTGGTTCGCGCTGCCGGGCCGGGCCGCCGAGTTCGAACTGCCGCACGCCGCCCCGCTGCCCGACCTGCTGGACTCGATCCTGGCGGGCGGCCGGATCACCCTGTGCACCCAGTGCGCGGCCCGGCGCGACATCACCGAGAAGGACGTGCTGGAGGGTGTACGCATCGCGGGCGCGCAGGTCTTCGTGCAGGAGGCCATGGCGGACGGCGCCCAGGCGCTCGTCTACTGATCCGGCCGGGGCCCCGCCGCTTCAGCGGATTCTTTCGAGGAACCCTGGGGCTTCAGCCCTGGGAGGAATCGCATCTCGGGGTTGCGGCGCGGAGCATCGCGGTGTCGTGACCGGTGGAGCCAGTGAACAGGTTCGGCGCGCAGCGTCGGGCTGCTTGTCCTGGCGGGGCCGGGCACGGCTCCCTGGCTCAGTCGAGGCGCTTCTGATTCTCGATGTACTCCTTGATGACCTTGAGGGGCGCTCCTCCGGCGGACGCGGCGAAGTAGGAGGGTGACCAGAAATGGTCGCCCCAGAGGTACTTGCGGATGTGGGTGGGGAACTCCTGGCGCAGGCGGCGGGCGGAGACGCCCTTGAGGGAACCGACCAGTCGAGACAG
The DNA here is from genome assembly GCF_043202835.1 of Streptomyces sp. NPDC048142. Classification (NCBI taxonomy): domain Bacteria; kingdom Bacillati; phylum Actinomycetota; class Actinomycetes; order Kitasatosporales; family Streptomycetaceae; genus Streptomyces; species Streptomyces sp. NPDC048142. The sequence goes on along the minus strand of NZ_JBIDBC010000029.1, from coordinate 72,817 downwards.
GGCCACCTTGGGTGGGTAGTGGATGAGGAGATGGACGTGGTCGGTTTCGCCGTTGAACTCGGTCAGTTCAGCGCCGAAGTCTGCACAGACGTCCCGCATGACCTCCTCGCAGCGGACGAGGATCTCGTCGGTGAAAGGTCCGCGCCGGCACTTCGGGGTGAAGACCAAATGCGCGTGGAGGGTGTGGACAACTGTTCTGCCCCTCCTCAGATCGGGGTTTGGTTCCCATCGAGGTGACATGGACTGATTGTAGGAGTGTTAGCCTCGCCGTCATGAAGCTGGTGGTGCGGGTCAAGCTGCTGCCGACGCCCGTACAGGCGGCCGCACTTGAGGCGACCCTGCACGCCTGCAACGAGGCCGCGACCTGGGCCGCCCGGGTCGCCTTCGAGAAGGGCGCACGCCGCCCGCTGGGCCTGCGCAAGCACACCTACACCGAGATCAGGGAGCGGTGGGATCTTGGCGCGCAGGCCGCTCAGCACGCGATCAAGAAGGCGTGTGACGCCTACACCACCTTGAAGGCCAACCTCCGTGGCGGGCGGTACGGGCGGCCCGGTACCAAGCGCCACACCCGTGCCTCGGGCAAGCCGGTGGTCTTCCGGCCGGAGGCGGCCCAGCCGTACGACGACCGGATGCTGTCCTGGCAGCACCAGATCCGTACCGTGTCGATCTGGACCACGGCGGGCCGGCTGAAGGGCGTGGCGTTCACCGGGCAGGCCGAACAGTTGGCCGTGCTGGCCGGGCGCCGTCAGGGGGAGTCCGACCTGGTCCTCCAGGGCGGGAAGTGGTTCCTGATCGCGACCTGTGAGATCCCGGAGAAGACCCTGAATGTTCACCCGGTGGGCCTCGTCGGGGTCGACCTGGGGATCGTGAACATCGCGGCCACCTCCGACGGCGAGCGCTACTCCGGGCGTCGGATCAACCGGAAGCGCGAAAACGACCGGGCGCTGCGGTCCAAGCTGCAGAAGAAGGGCACGAAGTCCGCGAAGCGGCGGGCGAAGAAGTACGCGGGCAGGGAAGCCCGCCGCAACAAGGACATTAACCACAAGATCAGCAAGCGGATCGTGGCGGAGGCAGGGGGGCACCTCCCTGCTCGAACGGAGTTGAGAGCTTGGGGGAGCACCGGACGTGGGATCGCCCTGGAAGAACTGACGGGCATCCGAATGGGGTCTCCCCTGCTCGAACGCAGTTGAGAGCTTGGGGAAGGGCACGGCTGAGAAAGCCCCAACGCACCACGCTCCACTCCTGGCCCTTCGCCCAGCTCGGCTCCTTCATCGCCTACAAGGCGAAGAAGGCCGGAGTGCCGGTGATCCACGTCGATGCGGCGTACACCAGCCAGGAATGCTCCCAGTGCCACCACACCGCACGCTCCAACCGGCCCTCCCAGGCCCGCTTCGCGTGCAAGGTCTGCGGCTTCGTTGAGCACGCGGACCACAATTCGTCCCACAACATCGCCCGAAGAGGGTGGATGGCGTGGGTTCGCGGGGCCCGGTCAACGGCCCCAGCCCTCACGCTCATCGCGTGAGAGCCGGACGCAGCCAGGACCCATCACAGCCAGTGATGACCCGAGCCGCAAACCCGGTCGTTCACGACCGTGTAGTTGACTAGCGCTTCTTGCCGTCCAGCTCGTCCCACCACTCGTCGGACTTCGGGTCCCCGCTGGGGTCGTCCCACCAACGGTCCTCCGGGCCACGCAGGTTGGCGACCATCGCGGCGATCGGCGGGATCACCATGGCGACCCCGCACATGCCGATGGCGACCGGCATGGACCACAGGCGCACCACGGCCCAGGCGGACACGAAGAGCGCCACGCATCCGCCCATCATGAGCAAATAGTTCCGCCTTCGTCGGGCGTACATGCTTCCAGCGTAGGACTCCGGGCGCCGGACGGCACGAAGGGCCGCACCCCGCGTCAGGTGGCGTCCAACCCCCTGGGGTGCGGCCCTCCGGCCGTTCTGTGTGCCGTGGGTCAGACGGCGATGGCGACCTCGGAGAGACCGCCGGTCTGCGCGACGACCGTGCGGTCGGCGCTGCCGCCCGGAACCAGGGCACGGAGCGTCCAGGTGCCCTCGGCCGCGTAGAAGCGGAACTGTCCGGTCGCCGAGGTCGGGACCTCGGCGGTGAACTCGCCGGTCGAGTCCAGCAGCCGTACGTAACCGGTGACGGGCTCGCCGTCGCGGGTCACGCTGCCCTGGATGGTGGTCTCACCGGGCTTGATCGTCGAAGCGTCGGGGCCACCGGCCTGTGCTCCACACATGGTTCTGTCCTTCTGGTCGGTTCGTGCGGGTCGGTCGGGTCGGTCGGGTCGGTCGGGTCGGTCGGGCAGGACTGCCGGGTCGGGCAGGACTGCCGAGGGGCGCTACTTGTTGGCGCCGAGCTCGATCGGCACGCCGACGAGGGAGCCGTACTCGGTCCAGGAACCGTCGTAGTTCTTGACGTTCTCCTGGCCGAGCAGCTCGTGGAGCACGAACCAGGTGAGCGCGGAGCGCTCACCGATGCGGCAGTAGGCGATGGTGTCCTTCGCAAGGTCGACCTGCTCGGCCTCGTAGAGGGCCTTGAGCTCGTCGTCCGACTTGAAGGTGCCGTCGTCGTTGGCGTTCTTCGACCACGGGATGTTGCGGGCGCTCGGCACGTGGCCGGGGCGCTGCGACTGCTCCTGCGGGAGGTGGGCCGGGGCGAGCAGCTTGCCGCTGAACTCGTCGGGGGAGCGCACGTCGACCAGGTTCTGGCTGCCGATGGCCTTGACGACGTCGTCGCGGTAGGCGCGGATCGACTCGTCCTGCGGCTTGGCCGTGTACTGGGTGGCCGGACGCTTCGGGACGACGTCGGTCAGGTCGCGGGAGTCGAGTTCCCACTTCTTGCGGCCGCCGTCGAGGAGCTTCACGTTCTCGTGGCCGTACAGCTTGAAGTACCAGTAGGCGTAGGAGGCGAACCAGTTGTTGTTGCCGCCGTAGAGGACGACCAGCGTGTCGTTGCCGATGCCCTTCTCGCTGAGCAGCTTCTCGAAGCCGGCCTGGTCGACGAAGTCGCGGCGGACCGGGTCCTGGAGGTCCTTGGTCCAGTCGATCCGGATCGCGTTCGTGATGTGGTTCTTCTCGTACGCCGAGGTGTCCTCGTCCACCTCGACGATGGCGACCTGCGGGTCCTCGATGTGGGCCTCGACCCAGTCGGCGTCTACCAGGACGTCGCTGCGGCTCATGTTGTTCTCCTCCGGGGCAGTCTGCGGCGGTGTGGTGCGAGATGCGGAGTTCGCTGGGTGCGGGTGTACACGCGGAGGCACGGAACGCGGCGCGTACGGGGCACGGCACCGGCCCTGACGACGGTCGAAGGGCCGGGGGGAAAAACGGGGCGGTGTGAACGCCCCGCTCAGAAGGTGCGACAGAGCATGGCGGCGACGCGGCACAGGTCTACTGCCCGCCGCTTCGTGAGGTCCGCCTGTCGCTTCATGGGTCCGATCGTAGGGAGGTACGGACGGAGATGTCACCGTCGTGTCGCATGATGAGACACGATCATCCGTGATATGAGACGAGAGGGGGGTGAGCGGGCCCCGGATCGCCTGCCGGACTCCCCCGGGCCTTCCCCTCATCTGCGGACCGGACACGGGTGTCTCACCATCCGGATCGGCCGGTCGAACGAGGCCCGCTCAGCGCGTCGCGGAACCGGTCTGCCCGCCAGGAGTCGGTCAGCCGGTCAGGGGTCGGCCGGAGGTCGCAGGAGTCGGTCAGCCGGTCAGAGGTCGGTCTGAGGTCGGTGCAGGAGTCGGTCAGCCCGTCAGCGAGACGTCCGCGCCGGTCACCGATATCTCCAGGCCCTTCTCGGTCACCTTGACCTCCCGGAGCTCCAGGCCCTTGGGCAGCCCGTCGACGTCTCCCTCGAAGTCGGTCTTCTTGCGGACCAGTTCCTCGACGCCGGGGATCCCCTCGCCCGGCACCTCGTCCGCGCGCACCTTGATCGTGTGACCGTCGGCGCGGGTCACGGTGGACAGCACGCTGCGCGAGATCGGGCGGCCGAGGACCTCGACCGTGCCGGTGACCTTCGCCTTGCCGTTGCCGCCGTACTCCACGACGACGCCGTCGCTGGCCGCCGCCGTCAGGTCCTCGTAGCCGACGAGCGCGGTGCCGGTGGCGCGGGCGGCCGTGGCGCTCCGGTAGCCGGCGCCGAGCTTCACGTCGTGCAGTTCGGCCCGGACCTCGCTGAACCGAATCGCCCGGCCGCCGGCGCTGGTCCTCATGCCGGTGAGCTTGACGTCGACCCGGTCGAGCTGCGAACCGGCGAGCTGGGTGAGGAAGGGGAAACCCTTGATCGAGATCTCCGTCGTGGCGGAGCCGCCCCCGCTGATCGTGACCCGGTCCTCTGCCTCGGACTCGGCGAAGTAGACGGCCGCGCGGTCGACGGCGATGAAGAGGCCGCCGAGCACCACCACCAGGACCAGCAGTATTCGCAGTGCGCGCATGTGTCGTTTCCCCACCCTGAGCCGATCGGTCCCCCTGGCGCCCGTGAGCCTACTGCCGCAGAAATGGACGCCCTGGATGATCGACGAGTGACGGCCCCCCATCGGTTCCCGAGGGGCCGTCAGCAGCCGTAGCCGTACGACAGCCGGGCGCACGACGGCCGGTGGCGCGGCACCGGCGGTACGGTGGCCGGTGGTGCGGTCAGAGGATCGCGCGGCCGACCAGGTAGACGGCCGGGGCCGCCACGGTCAGCGGCAGCGCCACTCCGGCGGTCATGTGCACGAACCGGGACGGATAGTCGTAGCTCGCCACCCGCAGCCCTACGATCGCGCACCCGCCCGCCGCGAGACCGAGCAGCGCGCCCTTCGCGCCGAAGTCGGTCAGGCCGCCGGCCGCGACGCCCGCACCCGCGCCCGCGAGCAGGGCCACCGCGACGGAGGCCGCGCCGGGCAGCGGGAGGGCACGGGCGAGCACGGCCGCCGCGACGGCCACCCCGCCGACCACCACCGCGTCCGGGACCGCCGCGAGGTGTCCGGCGGCGAGTACCGCGAGGGACGCGGAGACGACGGTGGCCATCAGCCCGGTCAGCCGCTCGTCGGCGCCCGCGTGGCTGCGGAGCTGGAGGACCACGGTGAGCAGCACCCAGACGCCCAGGGTGCCCAGCAGCGCGGCGGGACCGTGCTCCCGGCCCGCCGCGAGCAGGACCACATCGGCGACGAGCCCCCCGGCGAAGGCGAGCGCGATGCCCTGGCGGGCGGGCCACATGCCGTTCAGCCGGAACCATCCGGCGGCCGTCACCGCCTGGAGGAGCACCACCGGGACGAGCAGGGCGTACGGCCCGATCGCCGCGCCCGCCGCGAGCATCAGACCGAGTACGGCGGTGAGCGCCGCGGGCTGCATCCCCGGCGCGATGATCGGCGAGCGCCCCTCGGCGCGGGCCCGCTGGGCGTCGGTGATCCGGGCGTTGCCGAGGGTCGTGGGCGCGCTGTAGCCCGTGTCCCCGGGCCCCGGCTGCCCGGTCGCCGGCTCGGAGGCGGGGGCAGGTGCGGCCGATGTGACGGGGGCCGCAGGCGTGGCCGGGACCTCGGGAGGCAGCGGGAAAGAGCCCGAGACGCCCTGGGGCGGCAGAAAAGCGGTGTCATCCGCCGCGGGCCGGTACGGCTGCTGCCCCAGGTGCTGGTGCTGGTCCTGGTGCCGGAGCTCTTGATACTGCGGCTGGTGCTGGTGCTGCGGTTCCTGATGCTGCTGCTGGTGCCGGAGCTCTTGATACTGCTGCTGCGGCTGCGGCTCCTGGTACTGCGGCTGCCCCAGGTGCTGGTGCTGAAGTTCCTGATGCTGCGGCTGGTGCTGAAGTTCCTGATGCTGCGGCTGGTACGGAGGGTGTGGCTGTGGCGTCCCGTACGCGCCGGACTGCTGCTGTCCGTACGGATCCGGCTGCTGCGTCCCGTACGGATCCGGCTGCTGCGGCTGTCCGTAGCCCTGCCCCAGCCCGTACCCCTGCCCCTGCCCCCGCGCCCCGTGCGGGTCCCCGTCCGGGGTGATCGTCGGCTGGTACTGCGTGTCCCAGGTCGGGGCCTGCCACGTCTGTGTCGCGCCCTGGTCGAAGGCGGCCGGCTCCTGGGGTGCGGCGTGCTGCCCGGCCGTCCCGTCGGGCCAGTGCGGCGACGAAGGCCGCTGCGGCTGCTGCCGCTCGGGGTCGTACGGATTCGGGTACTGCTGATCGCTGCTGCTCATGGCCTGCGGTTCACCCTCCTGCGAACGGCGGGAGCACCTCGACCGTGCCGCCCTCGGCAAGGCGTACGGTCTCATGCTCGCGGGTCCCCACGGGGTTCCCGTCGACGAGGAACGAGCACCGCCGGAGCACCTGGCTCAGTTCGCCGGGGTGCCGTCCGCGCACCGCGTCGAGCGCCTCGGCGAGGGTCGCCGCCGCGTACGGTTCCTCCGCGGTGCCCGCGGCTGCCTTGGCCGCAGCCCAGTAGCGGATCGTCCCCGCTGCCATGGCGCCACTCCTTCGGTCGGTTCGTCGGACGCCTCGTGCGTCAGCTCTCCCTGACTCTCCATGATGGGTCACGCGGGCGGCGCGACCGTCGCCCAGTCGGCGATACGGGCCAGGAGGGCATCGTCCGCCGCGTCCTCCGCGTGGCCCATCCCCCGCTCCAGCCACAGCTCCGCGCCGGCCGGACCGGCCGCCTCCGCCAGCATCCTCGGGTGGTCCAGCGGGAAGTACGGGTCGCGGTCGCCGTGCACGAGGAGCAGCGGGGCCGGGGCGATCAGCGGGACCGCGGCGACCGGGGAGAGCGGGACGGGGTCCCATTCCCCGGTGGCGATGCGGGTGCGGAATCCGTAACGGCCGACGAGGCGGCCCGTGGGGCGGGTGACCACCCAGTGCAGCCGGCGCATCGGGGCCGTCCCCCGGTAGTACCAGCGGGCGGGAGCACTGACGGAGACCACCGCATCCGAGTGCGCCCCCACGCTCCCAGTGCGCCCCTCGCGCGCCGATACGCGGACGGGCGTGTCCCCGAGGGAGGAATCCGCCGTATACAGAGCGCCGTGCCGGAGCACCACGGAGGCGCCCATCGAGAACCCGACCGTCACCACCCGGCGGTGTCCCAGCTCCCGCGCCCAGGCCACCGCCGCGGCCAGGTCCAGCACCTCGCGGTCGCCCACGGTGGAGCGCCCGCCGGACCGCCCGTGCCCCCGGAACGAGAACGTGATCACGGCCGCACGCTGGGCGAACGCCCGCGCGGCGCGGCGTACGGCGGGGCGGTCGGTCGAGCCGGTGAACCCGTGCGCGACGACGATCGCGGGGGTCTCCGCCGGGGCCCCGGCCGCTTCGTCCCCCGGCGTCCCGGAGCCCGCCGTACACGGTTCGTACACCGCCTCGACCCGTACGCCGTCATCCGTCAGCAAAGTGGCGCGTCGTCGGGGAGGCGTGAGCAAGGGAACAGAAGAACTCAGGAATCGACCCTCGGACACCGAACTCATGTGGGCTATTCTGCTGCGAAGAGGATCCGGGCAAAGCAGCCCCCGGGTCCTTTTGTGCTTTACGGGCGTTGTTACGGCGACGTTTCCACAAGCTCAGCGGTTCCAGGGCGCGGGACCGCACCGTAAACCCGCATGAAGCATGAAGCACCACGCATGACGTACGAAGCAGTGCCGCATACTCCCCCGGGTCCGACCCGGGAGTGCCCCTCTCGCAGGGAACGAGGAGGACCGACGTAATGGGCGAGCGAACCGTGCAACACGATCGACCGAACCAGGCAGGTGGGCGGCGATGAGTTCACTGCTGCTTCTGACGAACGCACTCCAGCCGTCGACGGAGGTGCTCCCCGCCCTCGGGCTTCTGCTCCACAACGTGCGGGTGGCCCCCGCCGAGGGCCCGGCCCTCGTGGACACCCCGGGCGCCGACGTGATCCTCGTCGACGGGCGCCGCGACCTTCCGCAGGTCCGCTCGCTCTGCCAGCTGCTGCGGTCCACCGGACCCGGCTGTCCGCTGATCCTCGTCGTCACCGAGGGCGGCCTCGCGGCCGTCACCGCCGACTGGGGCGTCGACGACGTCCTGCTGGACACGGCGGGACCGGCCGAGGTCGAGGCCCGGCTGCGGCTGGCCATGGGCCGCCAGCAGATCACCTCCGACGACTCCCCGATGGAGATCCGCAACGGTGACCTCTCCGTCGACGAGGCGACCTACAGCGCGAAACTCAAGGGCCGGGTCCTGGACCTGACCTTCAAGGAATTCGAACTGCTGAAATACCTCGCCCAGCATCCGGGCCGGGTGTTCACCCGCGCCCAGCTCCTCCAGGAGGTCTGGGGCTACGACTACTTCGGCGGTACGCGGACGGTCGACGTCCACGTGCGGCGGCTGCGCGCCAAGCTCGGCCCCGAGCACGAGTCGCTGATCGGCACCGTGCGCAACGTCGGCTACCGCTTCGTCACCCCGGAGAAGGTCGAGCGCGCGGCGGAGGAGGCGAAGGACCGGGCCGCCGCACAGCAACAGCGGCAGCGGCAGTCGAGGGAAGCGGAAGCCGTCGCCCGTTCGGAGCAGTCCCCGGCTGCCGGGGTGACGGAAGAAGCCCCGGTGGAAGCTGCCAAGAGGTAGCGATTCGGACGTTTCGGCAACGCCGCGAGGTGCCGTGCCAGACGCCGTGACCCCGGTCCTGATCCACCGGACACCCCCTAGGTCCATCCGCGTAGACTGCCGCGCGTGGCCAAGGTGACGCGGGACGATGTGGCGAGACTGGCGGGGACGTCGACCGCGGTCGTCAGCTACGTCATCAACAACGGACCCCGGCCGGTCGCCCCGGCCACGCGCGAGCGGGTGCTCGCCGCGATCAAGGAGCTGGGCTACCGGCCCGACCGGGTCGCCCAGGCCATGGCCTCGCGCCGCACGGACCTCATAGGCATGATCGTGCCGGACGCCCGGCAGCCGTTCTTCGCGGAGATGGCGCACGCGGTCGAACAGGCCGCCGCCGAGCGCGGGAAAATGGTGCTCGTCGGCAACTCCGACTACCGCGACGAGCGCGAAGTCCACTATCTGCGGGCCTTCCTCGGGATGCGTGTCTCCGGGCTGATCCTGGTCAGCCAGGGCCCCAGCGAGCGGGCCGCCGCCGAGATCGAGGCCTGGGACGCCCGGGTCGTCCTGCTGCACGAGCGCCCCGAGGCGATCGACGACGTCGCCGTCGTCACCGACGACGTGGGCGGCGCCCAGCTCGCCACCCGGCATCTGCTGGAGCACGGCAACGCGTACGTGGCCTGCCTCGGCGGGATGGAGTCGACCCCGGCGGTCGGCGACCCGGTCGCCGACCACGTCGAGGGCTGGCGGCGGGCGATGCACGAGTCGGGCCGCTCCACGGAGGGCCGGCTCTTCCAGGCCCCGTACAACCGTTACGACGCCTATCAGGTGGCCCTCGGGCTGCTGGCGGGCCCGGACCGGCCCCCGGCGATCTTCTGCGCCACGGACGACCAGGCCTTCGGCGTACTGCGGGCCGCCCGTGAGCTGCGCATCGACGTGCCGGGCGAGCTGGCGGTGGCCGGCTTCGACGACGTGAAGGAAGCGGGCCTCACCGATCCGCCGCTGACCACGGTCCACTCCGACCGCCCGGCGATGGCGCGGGCGGCGGTGGACCTGGTGCTGGACGACTCGCTCCGGGTCTCGGGATCGCGCCGGGAGCGGCTGAAGCAGTTCCCCTCCGCGCTGGTGGTCCGGCGCTCGTGCGGCTGCCGGGAGCCCTCCCCCATCGCGTGACCGCCCGCCGGTTCTCCGGCCCCCGGCCCTTCGGCCTTCGCCCTTTACAGCGGGCATACGCGGTTCTTCCGGGCTTCTCAGGACGTACTCAGGCCCCTCTCATGTTCGCCGACCAGCCTGGTGCACATGACGGAGAACCTTCGCCCGAGCGGCGCGCACTCGACGGACCAGGACCCGACCCCGTACGGCTACGGCACCGGCTACAACACCGGCACCGGCGCCGGTGACCGCACCGGCACGGCGTACGACGGCGCTGCGGGCGGCTATCCCCCGCCGCCCCCGTACGCCCCCTCCCCCGAGTACGCCCCCGAGCCTCCCGTCGGGCGGCGTGAGCGCCGGGCGAAGCGGCCGGTCGCGCTGCTGGCGGCGGTGGCGATCGCCGCGGGCGTGATCGGCGGCGGCACCGCCGCCCTCGTCGGACAGCTGAACGCCGGGGGCTCCGGGGCCACCGGCGTGGGCGGCGCGGTCAACGGCACCACCGTCTCCCAGAGCAGCAAGGGCACGGTCGCGGGCGTCGCGGAGGCGGTCTCGCCCGCCATCGTGGAGATCGGCGCGACCTCGTCGGCGGGCAGGTCCACCGGGTCGGGGGTGGTGATCACCGAGGACGGCGAGATCGTCACCAACAACCACGTCATCTCGGGCGCGCAGCAGATCCAGGTCACCCTCTCCACCGGGAAGACCTACACCGCCGACGTCGTGGGCACCGACCCCGACAAGGACCTCGCGCTGATCAAGCTCCGGGGCGCGAGCGGGCTGAAGACGGCCACGCTCGGGGACTCCTCGCAGGTCAAGGTCGGTGACCAGGTCGTGGCGATCGGCTCGCCGGAGGGCCTGACCGGCACGGTCACCAGCGGCATCGTCTCCGCGCTCGACCGGGACGTCACGGTGGCCAAGGACGACTCCGGCAGCTCGGGCCAGGGCGGGCAGGGTGGGCAGGGCGGCGGCAGCGGGCCGTGGCCGTTCGAGTTCGGGGGGCAGCAGTTCAACGGCGACACGGGCGAGCAGACGACGACGTACAAGGCGCTCCAGACCGACGCCTCCCTCAACCCCGGCAACTCCGGCGGTGCGCTGATCAACATGGACGGCGAGATCATCGGCATCAACTCCGCGATGTACTCGCCCAGTTCCTCGGCGGCGGGCAGCGGTTCCGCAGCGGGCAGTGTGGGCCTCGGCTTCGCGATCCCGGTGAACACCCTCAAGGCCGACCTGGACACCCTGCGCGCGGGCGACGGTTCCTGATCCCGTACAGCGCCCCGGCCGTGCGAGGCTGAGAGCGCCCCCCGTAGGCCGGAACGAGAAGAGGACCAGCAGCGATGAGCCCCGCCGAAGACGATCCCCAGCGCATTCTGATCGTCGACGACGAGCCGGCCGTGCGCGAGGCCCTGCAACGCAGCCTCGCCTTCGAGGGGTACGGCACCCAGGTCGCCGTCGACGGGTACGACGCCCTGGCGATGACCGAGTCGTACGCTCCCGACCTCATCGTCCTGGACATCCAGATGCCCCGGATGGACGGCCTCACCGCCGCCCGCCGCATCCGGGCCACCGGCTCGACCACGCCCATCCTCATGCTCACCGCCCGCGACACCGTCGGGGACCGGGTCACCGGCCTCGACGCGGGCGCGGACGACTACCTGGTCAAACCGTTCGAGCTGGACGAGCTCTTCGCCCGCATCCGGGCCCTGCTGCGCCGCAGCTCCTACGCGTCGACGGCGGCGGGCGCGGACACTCCGGACGACGACGTGCTCTCCTTCGCCGACCTGCGGATGGACCTGTCCACCCGCGAGGTCACCCGGGGCGATCGCCGGGTCGAGCTGACGCGCACCGAGTTCACGCTGCTGGAGATGTTCCTGTCCCACCCGCGCCAGGTGCTGACCCGGGAGCAGATCCTCAAGGCGGTCTGGGGCTTCGACTTCGAGCCGAGCTCCAACTCCCTGGACGTGTACGTGATGTACCTGCGCCGCAAGACGGAGGCGGGCGGCGAGCCGCGCCTCGTCCACACCGTGCGCGGGGTGGGCTACGCGCTGCGTACGGGCGGGAGCGGCGAGGCGTGAGCGGACCGGCACCCACCGCGAACGGGCGGGAGCGGGGAGGCGTGAGCCCGGTGCGCCGCTTCCGGGCGCTGCCGCTGCGCTCCCGGCTGGCGATGCTCGTCGCCACGGCGGTGGCGGTGGCGGTCGCGGCGGTGGCCGCCGCGTGCTGGCTGACCACCCGCGACCGGCTGACCGAGCAGCTCGACACGACACTGTCCCAGGTCAGGCCGAACGGGGACGCGATGCGGCTGCTGACGGCGTCCTGCACGACCGGTCTTGCCGGCGATTTCCAGATCGTGGGCCCGTACACGATCCAGCTGGTGCCGGCCGCGGGCGAGAAGCCGTGCACGGTGCCCGGCAAGTCCGCCATCCCGATCGAGACCGCCGACCGGGCTGTCGCCGCCGGGCTGCGCGAGGACGCGACGCACACCACGACGGCCGAGGACGGCACGGAGATGCGGGTCCACACCTCGCCCGCCGGCCCGGACCGGCCCGGGGTCGCCGTCTCCGTCGCCGTCTCCATGAAGCAGGTCACCGACCCGCTGAACCAGCTGGCCTGGGTGCTGCTCGTCGTCTCCGGCATCGGCGTCCTCGGCGCGGGCGCGGCCGGACTGTGGATCGCGCGCGCCGGGCTCCGGCCGGTCGACGAACTCACCGAGGCCGTCGAGCACGTGGCCCGCACCGAGGACCTGACCGTACGCATCCCGGTGGACGGCGAGGACGAGATCGCCCGGCTCTCCAGTTCGTTCAACTCGATGACGGCCCAGCTCGCCTCCTCGCGCGACCGCCAGGCCCAGCTGATCGCGGACGCGGGCCACGAGCTGCGCACCCCGCTGACCTCGCTCCGGACGAACGTGGAGCTGCTGGCCCGCAGCGACGAGACGGGCCGGAAGATCCCGCCGGAGGACCGCAAGGCGCTGATGGCCTCGGTGAAGGCCCAGATGACGGAGCTGGCCGCGCTGATCGGCGACCTCCAGGAACTGGCCCGCCCCGACCCGGCCGAGCCCGGCCCGCTCCAGGTGGTGGCCCTGCACGAGATCACCCGCACCGCCCTGCGCCGCGCCCGGCTGCGCGGCCCGGAGCTGACGATCGCGGAGGACCTGGCCCCCTGGTACGTACGCGCGGAACCGGCCGCACTGGAGCGGGCGATCGTCAACGTCCTGGACAACGCGGTGAAGTTCAGCCCGCCGGGCGGCACGATCGACGTGCGGCTGCACCGGGGCGAGCTGACCGTCCGGGACCGGGGCCCCGGCATCCCCGCCGAGGAACTCCCGCACGTCTTCGAACGCTTCTGGCGCTCCCCGTCCGCCCGCCAGCTCCCCGGCTCGGGCCTGGGCCTGTCCATCGTGGCCCGTACGGTGCACCAGACGGGCGGCTCGATCGCCCTGCGCCCGGCCCCGGACGGCGGCCCCGGCACCGTGGCGGCACTCACGCTGCCGGGGGCGCCGACGCCGCCACCGGGGACGTGAGGCGGAGGTCGGCGGGCCGGGCGGCGGGCCAGGCGGCGGGCCAGGCGGCGGGCCAGGCGGCGGGCCAGGCCTGAACGCCTCGGAGGCGGCGGCGGACCGGGCGCTGGAGGAGATCCGCCGGCGCCGGCACCGACGGCGTCATCCCGTGGTCGCCCGGCGCCCGCCGCACGGGCGAGCACCGGTCGCCCCGGCGGCGGATGCCGAACAGCCACCCTTCACACGATGATCGACACCATCGGATCTCGTCGAGGAGGGCACACGTGACCACGCAGGCAGAGGCCACAGCAGCAGCACCGGCAGCCGAGACGTCAGTCCGCGCTCCGGCCGCCGCCCGACCCGTCGAGCCCGTTCCCCGCTGGGCGGTCCGGATGGCCCATGCCATCCCGCTGTGTGTCCTGCCGTCCGGGTTGTGGCGTGTCGCGCTGGTGCTGGGCCTGGCCGGATACGACTCGGACTACCCATGGGCGGTGTGGGAACGCCCGTACGTGATCGGGCTGTCCGTGGTCTCCGAAGGACTCGCGCTGCTCGCCCTCGGGCTGGTGCGGCCGTGGGGCGAAGTCGTCCCGTGCTGGGTGCCGGGGCTGCGCGGCAGAAGGATCCCGATACCGGCGGTGGTCATTCCGGCCGCACTCGGGGCGGCGCTGATCATGATGCTCTGCGCGTACGGCACCCTGAACCAGATCTTCGGCTTCATGGAGCCGCTGAACGACGACGGCACCGGTCTCCCTGCCAGCGGTCCTGCCGCCTGGGCGCTGTGGACGACGTACGCCCCGCTCCTCGCCTGGGGCCCGCTCCTGGTGATCCTCACCGTCGCGTACTACCGACGCCGCCGGGCGAACGACGCATCGGCCGCCGCTCGGCCCGCAGCCGGATAGCCGGTCCGGCCGGGCCTGCCGTCGCGCACCAGCGGCCCTCACTCCACCGGGTTGTGCCGGATCAGCGACTCGACCAGCCCGGACCGCTGGTTCGGATAGTCCATCGGGACGATGCCCAGCCCCGTCCACCCGGCGGTCTCGGCGCGCTCCAGGAAGGAGTGCACCTGCGGGTTGAGCCGGTCGGCGTTCCAGCGGGGTGGCATCAGGGCGGCGGTGGAGACGTAGTTCATGAAGAACTTTCCCGGCTGCTGGGCCGCCTTACGGAACTGCGCCTCGATCTTCGGGTACTTGGCGAACGGCTCCGCCATGTAGTCGTCCTGGATGTCGAAGAGGGCCGGGTCCCCGTACCGCACCCCGGGCAGCCCGCCGTTGTCCGCGAGCAGCACCACCTTGCCCCGGGCCCCGCCGAGGCCGGGGAGGGTGGGGTCGAGGCGGAACAGGGGACGCCAGCCCCGTGTGTCGAGGTAGTCGTCGAAGACCGCCCGGAACGCGGCGTCGCTCTCGGAGGAGTACTCCTGCTTGACCCGCATCAGCACGGTCTCGCTCGGGTGCCTGGCGAGGAAGTTCCAACAGGCGACGAGGACATCGCCGAACATCATGTTCTGGAACGAGGCTCCGTGGTGGATCGCGAACGAGCCCTCGATGAGCCGGCACCGTACGTCCAGGAAGCGGATGCCGCTCTCCAGCTGCTGCGCGATCGTCGTGTTCTGGCACTCCGACCAGGGACCGCCGAACCGGGCCCCCGAGTCGTGCGTGCCCGGGATCGTGAGCCGCTGGAGCGCGGTGCCGTCGGGCAGAGCGGCCATCCAGTCCCGCGTCCCCCGGACCGCCCGGCGGCCTGCCTCCCCGGTGGCGGCGACGGCGGGCGCGGCGCCGACGACCGCGGTGGCGGAGACGGCCAGGGCTCCGGCCAGGAAGCCTCTGCGGGAGGTCGGGGAAAGGGACTTGGGCGTGCGCGCGGGGGTGGACATGCGGGGTGCCTCCAAGGGCCGTGGGGGGCTGGGCCCTTGGATTCTGACGGGCACACGTCACCTCCGGAAGGGGGCGTACGCCGCCTTGGGGTGAGTACGCACGGCGGCACCCCGGGGGCGTGCGCGCCCGCCGGGACGGACGCGCCCGCCCGGTCGCCTCAGGCCGTGTGCTGGAAGGCCGGGTACGTCAGGTAGCCCGCGTCGCCTCCCTGGTAGTACGTGGCCTCCTCCGCCGGCGCGATCGGCACACCGGTACGCAGCCGTTCGACCAGGTCCGGGTTGGCCAGGAAGGCCCGGCCGAAGCTGATCAGGTCCGCCCCCAGCCCCAGCCAGCGGTCGGCGTCCGAGCGCCCGGCCTGCTTCGGGCCCATCGGCAGCGACGGGTTCATGATCAGGGTGCCGGGCCATGCCCCGCGCAGGGCGGCCAGCACTTCGTCGTCGGCGGTGCCCTCCAGATGCACGTACGCCGGCTCCAGCCGCGCCAGCTCGGCCAGCAGCGCGGCGTACAGCTCGGGAACGTCCCGCTCCTCGACCCCCCAGAACGTGCCGCCCGGGGAGAGCCGGATCCCGGTCCTGGCCGCACCCACCGCGTCCACGGTCGCCGCCACCGCCTCGACCGCGAACCGTATGCGACCGGCGACCGAGCCCCCGTAACGGTCGCCGCGGAGGTTGGCGTTGGAGGAGAGGAACTGGGAGATCAAGTAGCCGTTGGCGCCGTGGAGTTCGACACCGTCGAACCCGGCTTCGACCGCCCGGCGGGCGGCCGACGCGTACGACTCGACGTGCTCGGGCACCTCGGCCGTCTCCAGGGCGCGCGGCATCGGCGCGGGCTGCGGGCCCGTCGGCGTGAACACGTCGCCGACCGCCGCGACGGCGGAGGGCCCGACCGGCCGCAGCCCGGTGGTGTCCGGGTGCGAGACCCGGCCGCCGTGCATGATCTGGGCGAAGATCCGGCCGCCGTTCGCGTGCACGGCGGCGGTCACCGGACGCCAGGAGGCGACCTGCTCATCGGTGTGGAGTCCGGGCGTACCGGGGTTGGACTGCCCGACCACACTCGGCTGCACCCCCTCGCTCACGATGAGTCCGGCGGTCGCCCGCTGTGCGTAGTACGTGGCCATCGAGGGCGTCGCCAGCCCGCCGGAGGCCGCCCGGACGCGGGTCATCGGCGCCATCACCACCCGGTTGGGCAGCACCAGGTCACCGAGGCGGTGGCGGTCGAAAAGGCTCTGGTTCATCTCGCAAAGCTCCCTAGCTGCATGACTGCATGGCTGCATGGCTGCGTGTCCGCAGAGCTGCACAGCTCCCGTGGCACCCGCGTTCCGGGCACACCGCTACGCTAAAACCTGACATCAATGTGAGGGGCAAGGCCGTACGGCGCCCCGTCGGCGAGGGACAGGAAGGGACGGGCATGCGCATCGGAGAGCTCTCGGCGGCCACGGGGGCCAGCGTCCGGTCCCTGCGCTACTACGAGGAGCAGCGGCTCCTGACCAGCACCCGCAGCCCGAGCGGTCAGCGGCACTACACGGACGCCCAGGCAGAGCGGGTCCGCTTCATCCAGCGCCTCTACGCCGCCGGCCTGTCCAGCCGTACCGTCAAGGAGCTGCTGCCCTGCGTCGACGCCCCCAGCGAGGAGGCCTCCGACGCGGCGATGGAACGGATGGAGCAGGAACGGGAACGGATCTCCGCCCACATCGAGGACCTCATCACCACCCGGGACGCCCTGGACGTCCTGATGGCCACCAACCGCGCCCACCGCCGCACCCTGCGCCGCCCCTCCGAAAGTGGCCGTGACGGAAACGAAGCGAGTCTTCGTTCCTAACGGAAAACTGCGGAAGAATGCATTCAGCGCGACCGTTACCGGAATTCCCGGGATGCCATAAAAACCTTTGCCGAGATCGCGAACTGCCCTTATTCTGAGGCAACTTCACCGACGCTTCTCCTGTGGCCCCACCCGGCGAATACAGGGTTTCCGGCGCTCGAACGAGCGCCTGGGCCCTTTCTCTCCGCGCATTCCGGGATCCGGAATGCGTCGTAACGAAAAGCGAGGAAGACCTGTGCGACGCATAACCCCTGCCCTCCTTTCCCTGACCGCCCTGCTGACCGCCTCCGCCCTGGCCGCGCCCACCGCAGGCGCCACCCCGCGGAACGACCGGCCGGCCGGCGCCTCCGCAGCCGGGACCACGGCAGACGGAGTCCCCGCAGGCTGGGAGAAGGTGGACGGAGACGACCTGGAACACCTCAGCGGGGCCTCCGGCGGCCAGCAGTCCCCGTCCGCCTCCGGCAGAAGCGCCTCCGCCCTGGCGGACGAGACCTCAAAGGTGGCCATCAAGTCGATGCGCAACGGCAAGTTCACCGCCACCGAGATGAATTACGCCGCGCCCGACACCGGTGTGCTGCGGGCCCGTTCCACCGATGTCACCGGCGCATGGGAGGGCTTCGCGTTCGAGTGGGACGAGGCCACCCGGACGTTCGCCATGAAATCCCTCGCGAACAACCTCTACGTGGCGGTCGAGAAGAACTTCACCGGCCACACGAAGAACGCGCTGAGGGCCCGTTCGGCGACGGCGGGCGGCTGGGAACGGTTCGAGCTCTACCAGAACACGGACCTGAACCTCTACGCGATCCGGTCCACCCTGAACGGCCTCTTCGTCGCGATGGAGAACAGCTACACGGGTTCGCTCCAGTACACGTTGCGCGCCCGCTCGACCGATGTCACCGGCTCCTGGGAGGAGTTCGACCTGTACGGCATCGACGGCTGACCTCCGCAGCGCCAACGCATCACCGACACACCACGACCCGGCCTTCTCCAGCACCCGGACGAGGGCCGGGTCTCCCGCCCGGCCTCAGCCGGCCGCCGCGAACACGGAGAGCCCGGACCCGCCCCGGTCCGCCGATCGGGCTTCGTCCACAGGTGCCGCACGGCTGACCGGGAGCGACGTCGCCATCTTTCCCCGGCGGCCCCCCTCAACGAGGCTCCGCCCGAGTGTCCGCCACCGGCTATGCGTGCGTGTCAGAACTGGTCATGAACGAACTTCCACATAGAGTTCTGGCGGCTGCGCCATCCGGCGGCGCTCTCTCACACGTGGCGGTGACCCTGTTCCCCGGCCGGACCAGCGCCGGGCGTCACGTGTGGGCACGCCGTGCGTCCCGAGCCGAGACTCACGCCATGAGACATCCTTCCCCGCGGCGCCATGGGCGTCCTCGTAGGCGTATCGGCTCCGCCGGACTCGCCTACGTGACGGCCCTCGCGGCCGTCCCCCTCCTCGTGCTCGGCCCGGGTGCCGTTCCGGCATCGGCCGCGCCCTTGCCCGGCGGGCTCGGGCCCTGTGTTCCCGGAGACTGCCCCGACCCGTTCCCTGGCATCAACAACGGCCCCATCGCGGGCCGGGACAACGCGATCAACATGTTCGTGGGTGACGACTTCCTCGTCCGCGGTTCTGCGGCGGAGGCCGAGGGGCGCGTCGTCGTCCTGGACGACTTCGACATGAACAAGGACGCCCAGGCGGGTCAGGCCTACAACGTCGGAGAGGCGGGCGTCGGATCGCGTGTTGCGCCGCCCGTCGGAGCGGACTGGCTGACCACCGGTGGCGACATCACCGTGGCGACGGGACAGCGGTTGCTGGCCGAGGACGGCGTCGTACGGTACGCCGGCTCGCTGACCGGCACGGTCGAGGCCACCCTCACCCAGGACGACGCGGCCGTCGCCCCCTATACCGCCCTCAGGGACGAGCTCACCACTGCGAGCCGCTGCTACGCGCGCGTCGACGGCGCCCCGAGGACGCCCACGGGGACGGCCGTCAACCAGGGCACCCAGACGCTGTTCACCGGTGACGGGACCTCCGCGCTCCAAGTCTTCAACGTCGACTTCGACCTGACGGGGCCCTCGGGTGCCCAGCAGGGCATCGTCTTCGCCGACATTCCCGACGACGCGACGATTCTCGTCAACATCGTGGGCGCGAACCGTACGCTCAACACCTACAGCGGCGGGATCGACGACGCCACCGATCCGCTCAACGCCTACCGCGAGCGTCTCCTGTGGAACATCCCCGACGCCACCACGGTGAACCTCACCGGAACCGGCCAGTTCCAGGGCAGCTTCCTCGTCGGGGAGCAGAGCTCGGCCACCACGGTCACCCTGCCGGGCATCAACGGACGTTTCTTCACCACCGGATCGCTCACCCACACCAGCGCCGCCACGGGCGGCGGCGGCCAGGAGTTCCACGCCTACCCCTTCAACGGCGACCTGCCCGACTGCACGACCCCGCAGCCCGTCACCGGTGCGGTGGAGGTGCTGAAGACGGACTCCGAGACCGACGCGGCACTGCCGGGCGCGACGTTCCAGCTCTGGGAGGAGACCAACGGGACTCCCGGCCTCCAGACCGGCGGCACCGACCCCGACACCACGGTCGGGGAGTCCTGCACCACCGACACGGACGGTACGTGCTCCCGGACGGTGGAGACAGGAACGTACTACTGGCAGGAGACGCAGGCCCCGGACGGATACGACCTGCCCGACCCCGCCGTCTTCGGACCCCTCGAACTGACCGAGGAAAACGCAGACACCGGCGTCTCGGTCACCGCCACCAACACCCGTACACCGATTCCGCCGGGCACCGGCACCGTCAAGCTGCTCAAGACCGATGCCGACAGCGGCCGGCCACTGCCGGGCGCGACGTTCGAGCTGTGGGAAGAGACCAACGGGCGTGAAGACCTCCAGACAGGCGGCAGCGACCCCGATACCCGTGTCGGGACCGCCTGCACCACGAACGGCGCGGGCCTGTGCTCCTTCGGCGACCTGGACCACGGCACGTACTACCTGCGCGAGACCGGCGTACCGGATGGCTACGTCCTGCCCGGCGACCCGGTCGCGGGACCGTACGTCGTCAGCGCCGACCAGGAGGTCGTGATCGCGCGGCTTGCCAACAGCCGCGACGACAAGCCCTGTAAGGACACGGGCTACGGATACGGCTACGGACACGGACACGGAGACGACGCGTACGGTTCGTGTCCCGGCCGTAAGGGGCACGCCAGGGCCGCCTGACCGCCGTAGGTCCTGCAGTCCCGGCTTCGAGTCCGGCGACCCGGACATGTGCACGTACCCGCGACCGGTGTCACCCCTCCAGGTGGCACCGGTCGCTGCGAAGCGTCCGCGCCACGGACAGACTTCGCGGCGAACTCGACATCGCCCATCACCCGCAACCGGATCTGGGCACCCTCACCCCCGACGCCCGCGCCAAGCCCCCTCGGCATCCGGCCCGTTACCTTCTGCGGCACCACCGGCCCCGGCCTCCTCGCGGCGAGCCGCACGGGCAGCCACTCGGGGGCAGGACGGGCAGCAGGTGCCGGGCCGCCACGGGGAACGCGAGGTACGGGCGTACGGTCCACTCCGTCCACCGCTCCCCGTGCCCGAGCGAGAACCCACAGGTACGCCCCCGGTGCAGGGCCGCGATCGCCCGCACGCGGCCCGCCCCGCCGATCCGCTCCAGCGCCTCACCGCGCGCGTCGGGGGCCATGGCCTCCGCGAGAGCCCGCGCTTCCGACTGGAACCGGCTGATCGCTTCGGCCGCCGTGGGCACGGAGTACCGCACAAAGACGTCGGGGGCGCCGCTGCGTAACAACGGGTAGGTGGACCGCTCGCACCAGTAGGCGCGGGGGGCGAGTCCTGCGGGGTTCGTCGGATCGGGATCTGGATCGCACACGGCACGGCCTCCTGACGTGACACCAGGAACGCCCCCCGCCCACAGCCGGCGTGACGAGCGGCGGGCGGGGGGCGCGCTGGATCGCGGCTCCCCCAACGGGCGCAGACGGAAGGGGAGTTGGCTGCAGCCTGACGGAGCAGCACATCTGGAAGCTAGCGCGTGATGCAGGTGCGTATCAAGTGTTTGACGTCTAACGAGTGATTCCGGCTGAATAAACAAGTGATACAAATAGGGAAGCGGCCCCCATCTGCGCCGATGGGGACCGCTCTCTACCGGATCACGAAAGCTCAGGCCAAGTCGTCGAACTCGCCCTCCTTCGCACCACCCAGGAACGCCCGGAGCTTGGTGCGCGTCGTACGGACGATCACGTCGGGGTTGTCACTCTCACGCAGCAGGATCTCGCCGCCGTGCTCGGCGAGCTCCAGGCAGTTGTTGCCTTCGGCCCCCGACGACTTCGATGACTTGCGCCACTGAATATCCACGTACCTCACGCCTTCACACTTGTTGCGCGACCTCACGAATGAAGTCTCTCGACTTCCGCGGATCGAGGGACAGCTCCTCGACCCGATCCATCGCCGCTCGATAGTTCCTCAGACGCGTCTCGGCGTCCAGGAACGCGGGCCCGGTTGCTGTGTCCGTCTGCACGGTATCCAGCTGCGGAACAGGACCATAGACATAATGCGTCGAGCTTCCCGTCTCCGGAAAACCGCCGGCGGCGAAGGGGACCACCCGGATGGTCACGTTGTCGCGCTCCGATTCGCGCAGCAGGTGCTCCAACTGGCCGCGCGCAACGCCCGAGTCGCCGTACGTCATCCGTAGCGCCGCCTCATGGATGAGGAACGTACAGGTAGGCGGGTCCTCCCGGTCGAGAACGTCTCGGCGCTTGAGCCGATGGGAGAGCAGCCGCCGCCTGCGGGCCAGGGGCAGCTCCGGCACCGCCTCCGCGAAGACGGCACGCGCGTAGTCCTCGCTCTGGAGCAGCCCCGGCATGTACATAATCAGCACCGCTCGAATACCTACGGCGTGGTGCTCAAGCTCCGCCAGGTCGAGCGTTCCGCTGGTCAGGTCATTGCGGTACTCCTCCCACCAGCCCCGCCCCCGCTCGTCGGCCATCGCGGCGAGCGCATCCACGTACGCCTCGTCGGGACAGGCATAGCCACCGGCCCAGGCGCGCACCCGTTCGCCGCTCACCCCGAAGCGTCCGGACTCCGTATTGCTGATGGCCGTGCGGTCCGTGCTGAGCAGGGCGGCGGCCTCGGCCAGGGCCAGTCCCGCGTGCTGCCGCATCTTGCGCAGCTCCGCACCCACGCGGCACTGCCGCGCCGTGGGCGCCTTCCTCGGTGGCATCGACGATCTCCTCTGGTCGGCTCCCAGTCTGGCTGGCGCGCCCACGGTAATCCATTCGGTCACTTAATTTTCCAAATGCGTAGCACAAGTGAGACTAGCCGCTACGGTTCATCACAGCACCGCGCTACACCTCAGGATTCCGAAGTGCAGCCGCCTCGCCGTGCGTTGACGCGTACGCCGGGGCGGCCATCGCCACGGGCCGGGCGCAGCGCAGCCGTTCACCCGAACCGGACCGCAAGGGGAGACCGACATGACCGCCGTAAACCCAACTCCCGTACAGCTGAACCCGATCGGTGGTGAGGTCTACCGACTCACCCTGCCGAACACCGCGTACGCCCCGCGCCTCGCGCGGGACTTCGCCTCCTCGCTGCTGGAGGTCAGCCGGCATCTCGGGCTGGTCGACGACGCGCGGATCTGCGTGACCGAGCTGGTGGCCAACGCCCACCGCCACACCGGTACCCCGCTGATCCGGGTCCAGGCGGCCGTCAACCGGAAGCGGGTCACCTTCGCCGTCACGGATGAAGGCAGCCCGCTCACCGGTGCACTCGGCGCACTGCGGGCGGGTCCGGAGGAGGAGCACGGGCGCGGGCTCGCTCTCGTCGAGAGCCTGGCGCTGGCGTGGGGGACGCGTGGCGGCGGACCACGGCACCCCGGGCGCAAGGTCGTCTGGTTCACCCTGGGGCGCCCGGAACCGACGGCGTGACCTACGACGTGTCAGGGGGCTTCGTGGCCGTCGCCGCCCTCCTCGCGGTGCTCGCCGCCGGGATCACGCTCGCGGCGGTCCCCGGGGCGGACGAAACGCCCCCGGCCGGCGGAAGCGGCGGCCGACTTCGGAACCACCGGGACGCACACCCCGGGAAGGTCCGGCGCTACGTAGCGGGGCGGAAGATCAGACGTGAGCAGGGAACGTACGGTCATGGGTCTCAACTGCCGTGCGAGGGGGCACCGGGTGGCCCTCCACCAGTGATTCGGAGCCGCACGGCAAGGGGATTGGGCACGGCCCGAACGCCTCCCCCGTCGGCGGCGCGGGCAGCACAGCGCATGGCCTTCGTCACAGGAAAAGAATGATTCCGGGGGCAACTGCGCGCTTTGGCGAAGTCTGTCCGCTCCGCGTGAGGCCGCCCCGGCCTCGGACCCGGAATTATCACCCGGCCCCCTCACAGGATCCCCATACGATCGGCACAGGCAGCAGCCCGCGTGATCCATTCCGCTGTGGCAGCCGCCCCTCAGCATTCACCTTGTTTTTCCGGGCTTTTCCGGACCCGACCCAAGGGATCATGTGAAGATTCGCCGCGCTCTCGCCACCGCTGTCGCCGCCGCCGTGACCGCTCCCGCTGTGCTGCTCTCCGTCACCCCCGCGTTCGCCGACACCCAGCCGGGCGCACAGTCGCAGACACAGACACAGAACAAGCAGGGCAAGCCGACCATCAAGGAGCTGGAGAAGGCCGCCGCCGAGGCTCAGAAGGCGTACGACGAGGCCGTCAAGGCCCGCGACGAAGCCCAGGTCACGGTGCGGAAGGCCCTCGATGAACTGACCAAGGACAGCCACCCCCTCGTGGCCGCCGCCAAGGCCGCCGAGCAGGCCGCGAAGGAGGCCGCCGCCGCGAAGACCACCGCCGACCAGGCCGTGACCGACGCGAAGGCCGCCATCGCCGAACTCCCCGAGACGGCCACGGAGGAGCAGAAGACCGCCGCGGCGACCGCACTCTCCGAAGCCGAGGCGACCGCGGCGACCGCAGCCGCCACCAAGACCGCCGCCGACACCGAGGCGGCCGGGGCCGTCAAGGCGCAGGACGACGCACGGGTCGCGGCCGCCCGCGCCGCCGGCGCGGCCGACAAGGCCCTGGACGACGCGCTCGCCGCGAAGGTCGCGGCCGACGCGGCGCTGGCCAAGGCCAAGAAGGAGGCGGAAGAGGAGGGCCAGGACTGCGAGCCCGAGCTCAACCTCACCGCCGATGTCACCGGCCTGCCGTCCACGCTCGTCGCCGGCACGACCACCGACTTCTCCGTCCGTGTGACCAACGGCAGCAAACGGCACATGGACGAGATCATCGCGTACGCCGGTGTCCACGCGACCGACAAGACCGGTCTCAAGGACACGGGCAAGTTCTTCCGCCTCCAGTGGTCCACCAAGGCCTCGCCGAAGTGGCAGAACATCAACAAGCACAACTACATCGACGCCGTCGGCGCGCTGAAGCCCGGCGCCCGCGCCGACGTCAAGCTCCGGCTCACCGTCGACAAGGCCGCACCGGCCGGCAACGGTGTCGCCTTCATCGCGGCCGATTTCTACAACGAGGACGGCTCCTGCGGCGGAGCGCCCGGCCTCGACATGTACGAGTTCGACGTCAAGGCCGCCGGCAGCAAGCCCGGCAAGCCGGAGGACGCCAAGCCCGCCGAAACCACGAAGCCCAGCACCGGCGACACCGGGCACAAGCCACAGGGTTCGACGTCCGGCACCCCGGTGAAGACCGGCACGGACGGCAGCCTCGCCGCCACGGGCTCGTCCTCCGCCACCACCTCGATCGCCCTCGCGGGCGGTGCGGCCGTGCTGCTCGGCGCGGCGGCGGTGTTCGTCGTACGTCGCCGGAAGGCCGGTTCCGACGCCTGACGATAGGTCAATAAGCAGGTGTTGAAGGGGTGGTGGGCCCGATCGGGCCCACCACCCCTTCGCGCCGCACAGGCCCCCCTCAGCCGAGGCTTTCAGCCCGTGCGGGAGGACCGGAACCTGCTCCGGTACTCCGTCGGCGTCGTGTTCAGCCGCCGCCGGAACGCCCGTACCAGAGTGTCCACCGTGCCGAACCCGCAGACGGACGCGATGCGTTCGAGGGTGGCGTCGGAGGACTCCAGTTCGTTACGGGCCTTCTCGACCCGGACGGACTCGATGTAGGCGTGCGGGGTCATGCCCAGCTCGGTCTTGAAGATCCGGGTGAGGTGACGGTCGCTGACATGGGCGTACTCGGCGAGGTCCACGACGGTGAGCCGGTGCCCGATGTTGCGCAGGATGTGGTGGCGGAGGTCCTCGATGCGCCGCGTCGCCGAGATCTGCTCCAGCGGAACGCTGAACTGGCTCTGCCCGCTCTGCCGCTTCAGGTACATCACGAGCTGGCGGGCGACGCGCAGGGCGACGGCCTCGCCGAGGTCGTCGGCGATCAGGGCGAGGGACAGATCGAGGCAGGCGCTGATCCCTGCCCCGGTCCACACGTCGCCCTCGCGGATGAAGATCGGGTCGGCGTCGACCTCGATCTCCGGGTGCTCGTCGGCCAGTTGCTGCGCGGTCGACCAGTGCGTGGTGGCGCGCCTGCCGTCGAGCAGTCCGGCGGCGGCCAGCAGATGCGCACCGACACAGACGGAGGTGACCCGCCGGGTGCGCGCGGCGAGTTCCTTCACCCGCTCCACCAGCTCGGGGTCGACGAGAGCGTGCACCCTGCGTTCGCTGTCGACCTCCACCGAGCCGGGGACGATGAGGGTGTCGATGCTCCGCCCGGCCGCCTCCTCGAAGGTGAGGTCCGGGAGGATGCGGACCCCGGCCCCGGTGGTGACCGGGTCCAAGGACGCGGCGGCCAGGACGACTTCGTACCCCGCCGCGTCGTCGGTCTCGCGCCGGGCGAGCGAGAACACCTCCGGCGGCCCGGTGACGTCGAGCAGGTCGACGCCCTCGAAGAGGACGATGACGACGAGTCGTCCGGTGGTGTCCATGGGGTGGCCTCCTGACGCCGACAGCCCGGCAGTTCGACAGTTCGACAGCCACGCGGATCGGCAGTTCGACAGCCGGACGGTTCGACAGCTCGGCTGACCGGCAGTTCGACTGACCGACAGCTCGGCTGACCGACAGTTCGGCTGACCGACAGCCCGCACGCATGTCGGTATCTGCATCTTAGACGTCATTGTGGACATCGCCGTCGAGCCCTAGCGTCTAAGACAGCTCGCCACCCGAGCTCGACTCGCTCGCCCTCTCCCCGACGCACGACCCCCGAGGCGGTACACCCATGTCCCGAACCACCCTGCGCGAACTCAACGGCTTCGACGCGACCCCGGCCACGCTCACCGGCTCGACGCTGATCCTGGTCGACTTCCAGAACACCTACACCCGTGGCGTGATGGAACTCGACGGCTGGCAGGCCTCGTTGGACGCCGCCGCGCAACTGCTGGCCCGTGCCCGCCAGGCCGGGACACCGGTCGTCCACGTCATCAACGACGGCGGCGAGGGAACCCCGTACGACATCCGGGCCGAGATCGGACAGATCCACCCGACCGTCGCCCCCGTCGACGGCGAGCCGGTCGTCGTCAAGCAGGCCCCGAACGCCTTCCACGGCACCGACCTCGGCGATCACGTCCCCGAGGGCCAGGACGTGATCATCGCGGGCTGGATGACGCACATGTGCGTGGCGTTCACCGCGCAGGGCGCGTTCCTGCGCGGCAGCCGGCCCACCGTCGTCGCCGACGCCTGCGCGACCCGGTCCCTGCCGGTCGCCGGGACCGACCTCGACGCCTGCCAGGTGCACTACAGCGCGCTGGCCACCATCGGCGACCTGTACGGGGTCGTCGTCGCCTCCCAGAAGGAGATCACCCGATGAAGCTGCTCCGTACCGCCACCGCGCTCGGCGTCGCCACCGTCCTCGCCGCCACCGCCACCGCTTGCGGCGGAAGTTCCGAGGCCGCGACCGGCAAGGAGACGAACACCGGCACGTCGGCGACGCCCACGGCGCCCGCCGCGCAGAACGCCTCCGGGAACGCCTCCGGGAACGTCGCCGAGGACACGACGACACTGCGGGAGCTCAACAAGCTCGACGAGACCCCGGCCACGCTCGCCGACGCGACGCTCATCCTCGTCGACTACCAGAACACCTACACCGAGGGCGTGATGGAACTCGACGGCTGGAAGCCCGCCGTGGACAACACCGCCGCCCTGCTGAAGCGCGCCCGCGCGGCCGGAACGCCGGTCATCCACATCGTCGACAAGGGCTACGACCTGAAGTCGGAGGCGGGCCAGATCATTTCCGCCGTGAAACCGGTCGAGGGCGAGCCGGTCGTCGAGAAGAGCGTCCCGAACGGCTTCCACGACACGAACCTCGCCGACGAGGTCAAGAAGGCCGGCCGCGAGAACGTCATCATCGCCGGGTTCATGACCAACATGTGCACCCTGTTCACGACGCAGGGCGCGTTCATCAACGGCAACAACCCGACCGTCGTCGCCGACGCCTCCGCGACCCGCCCGCTGCCGCTGAACGGCAACCCGAACGGCATCCCGGCCGAGCAGCTGCACGCGTCCGCGCTCGCCACGGTCCAGGACCTGTACGGGGTGGTCGTCCCGACGCAGAAGTCCCTGAAGTAGCCCTACCGGCGGCCCTTCCCACAGCCCTGCCAGCGGCCCTCCCGCAGCCCTTCCCGTAGTCCCTCCCCCTTCCCTCCCCCTCCGCCGGTGGCCGCAGGGCGCTCCGGAGCGCCCTGCGCCACGTCCGTACCCCACACATCCCCACACATCCCCACGCCTCCCCACAGCCCCCACAGCCCCCACAGCGGAAGTGATCCCATGAGCACTTTCCCCCCATCCGTACCAACCCTCCAACTCCCCCCACTCCGCCAGAGATCGCACCACTATCCCCAACGGAGAAGACGAAGATGGCTACCCGCAGAGGTTTCATTACCGGCGCTTCCGGCATCGGCACCGCAGCATTCCTGGGCTACGCGACGACCCCGCAGGCAACGGCGGCAACCGTCGACGGCGCGGCGGGCACGGTGAAGGTCTCGCCGCAGCAGGCGAAGGACTCGCTGCTCGCCGTCAACGCCGGGATGCGCACCAACTACGCGGTACTCAAAGCAGAACTGATCAAGCACCTTTCCCCGGTGATCGTCGTGCAGAACGACGCCAAGGGCGGCCGGTTCACCCTGGTGACGGAGAACGGCCAGGAGAGCGCCAACCCCGTGGCGGAGACGTTCGAGCTGGCGAAGTCCATCGCTCATGTGCCGCTCGGGATCTTCTCGGTGATCGCCTCGTACCTGGCGGACCACATCCCCAACCTCCCGAACGCCGACCGGATCGACCCGCACGACCTGCTGATGGTGGCGTTCGACGACGACTCGTCGACCGCGTGGATCCCCCCGCTCCAGGCCTACGCCGCCACCCTCACCACCGCTCGCCAGAACCTCCCCGACGCCGGGCTCCCGGCCGCGCTGACGATCTCGTGCGGCAACATCCTGGACGCCGCTCTCCGGTTCATCGACACCTCGGTGACGGCGCAGTCGTTCGACATGAAGTCCTTCGAGGACTTCTCCGGCAGTGTCTACCCGGACATCCGCACCAACATGGAGCACGCGGCGCAGGCCCAGATCGAGGGCGTGCAGAGGCAGATGAAGGCGTGGCGCACGAAGGTCGGCGAGGCCGGCTGGGCCGACCTGTACTGCGTGGTGATCTCGCAGTGGACGACGAGCGTCCTGAACCAGAACACGATCATCATCAAGGACTGCATGAACGCGGCGAAGGTCGCCACTCACCTGATCGACCTGCCCGGCCTGGAGAACCCGGCCGATCCGGTGTTCACCGCCCTCGACAACCTCGCCCGGATCGTGCAGGACAACGTGGCGGCGGAGATGGTCTTCCCCAAGGACACGAAGGTCGCGGACGCCCTCAAGGGCAAGGAGGACCTGCTCTCCGACGAGATCCTCATCCAGCTCGGCACCGGCGGCACGGTGACGAAGTCATCGCCGACGTACAACACGGCGAGCGCGGTGTGCCCGGTCAAGAAGTAACGCGAGGCGCGTGAGCGTCGCCTCCTCCTCCTGGAACAGCCGTGCGCTCCGGGAGGAGGAGGCGTCTGCGTATCGAGGACGCCACGGTGGTGGACGCGGGCCGCGCCACGTCTGATCTGCACATCCTTCACGCCGATCCTTGCGTCGTATGCGTGCCGGGTGGCAGTGTTCGCACGACTCAACATGTGTGCGGCTTCCAAAGACCAGGTGGGGATGGACGAGCAGGCGTTCGACGCCTTTTACGCCGGGAGCGTGGGGCGGCTCATCGGCCAGCTGTACGCCATGATCGGCGACCGTGCCGAGGCGCAGGACGTCGTCCAGGAGGCCTTCGTGCGGGCCTGGGAGCGCCGGACCGCGCTGGACAAGGACGGGGCGCCCGAGGCGTGGGTGCGTACGGTGGCCTACCGGCTGGCGGTCAGCCGGTGGCGGCGGGTGCGTACCTCTCTCACCTTCGCTAAGCGGCAGGGGCCGCCCCCCAACGTTCCGCCGCCGGACGATCACCACGTGCTGCTGGTCGCGGCGTTGAAGCAGATACCCGCGGCGCAGCGGCGGGTCATCGTGCTCCACCACCTGTGCGACCTCGAAGTGAAGCAGGTCGCCGAGGAGACCGGCTCTCCGGTCGGTACGGTCAAGGCGCAGCTGAGCCGGGGGCGGGCTGCGCTGGCGAAGATTCTGGCCGATACTGAGCTGGATCCGCGCGCGGGCCGGGTTTCGGAGGTGGAGCGTGGCTGAAGAGACCAGCTTGGACGAGCGGCTCGCCGACCTTGCCACCGGGGGCCGGCAGGCTGCCGTGCCGCTGGCCGCCGAGCAGATCCGGGCGCGCGGGGACCGGCGCCGGCGGCGCAAGCAGGCGGCTCGGGCCTCGGGCGGTGTGCTGCTGGCCGCCGCTGTGATCGTGGGGGGTCTGTCGTTGCTCCGCCCCGGGCCGGATCCGGCGGAGACCGCCGCAGATCCGAACCCGTCCGCGACCGCTCCACTCTTCGTGGCCCCGACGCCGGCGCCGGGGGAGGAGTACGCCAGCGAACTCGGCTACGTCTACGACGCGGTGGCGCTCGACGGCGGCAGGGTCCGGGTCACCGTCCAGCAGCTCCGTGACGAGAAGGGGACGGGCGTCCCCACCGGCGTCGTGCACAGTCTGACCCTGCCCGCGGTGACCCCGGTCGAGGTGGAGCACCTCTCCGGGGGGAAGCCGGAGGACCTGCGGCTGGAGGATGTCGTGGGCCGGCTGCGGGCCGGACCGCAGTGGGTGTTCGCCCTCGATTACGACGGTGAGGGCCGGGTTCAGTCGCTGCGGGAAGCGCACTGGCTGTCCGTGGAGTGACGTCGTCCCGGCCCGGCCGGCGGCGTTCGGCGCCTGCATCAGCGCAGGTACCAGCGCCGGTATCGGCACCTGCATCAGCGCCGGTATCGGCACTTGTGTCAGCGCAGGTACCAGCGCCGGTCGGCACCGGTATCAGCGACTGTTTCAGCCCTGGTTGAAGATTTCTTCCGGCCGGATGCAACCCGGCGGGCGGTGTGGGGCGTAGAGACCGTGTACCCCGCCCGCACCGGTTTCCAGGAGAACGTTGACCATGCACACCTCACGCCGCCAGGCCCCGTTGCGCCTGCTCACCGTCGTCGCCTTCGGCGCCCTTGTCCTGACCGGCTGCGGCGGGGCGACCGAGGGCCCCGCGGATCCCGCCCCCGTGGGAGCGACGGCCTCCGCACCGGCCGCCGAATCGGCCGCAAGCCCTTTCGCCGGTACCAAGCAGTTCGTGACGATCGACAAGGCCTGGACCGAGGACGGACTGACCAAGGTGTCGATGCGGTCCGCCGAGAAGAAGGTGAACACCCAGTTCGACACCTGGCAGATCGTCCCCGGCACGGGTGAATTCGTCACGGTGACCATGGCGAAGGACGCCCGGGTGCTGCTGACCGTGCCGCTCCGCGGCGACGACGCCCCGGAGGCCGGGCGCGGTGAACCCGTGTCGACCACGCAGGCCGAGTTCGTCACCCTGCTGACGCAGCTGGAGTCCCGGATCCGCGAGGACACCGGGTTCGACCTGAGCTTCGACGGAGAGGGCCAGGTCACCAAGTTGCAGTCGCTGTACAAGCCGTGAGCCGGGCGAGCCGGGCACGCGGGGTGAGCCGGGTGCCCGGGGTATGCGGCGTACGGCGCGTACCCCGCGTACGCCGGGATCTGCCGAGGACCGCAGCGGAGGTGGGGCATGGCCGATGAGAGCGGCCTGGAGAGCCGGCTCGCCGACCTCGCCGCGTCGGGGCAGCGGTACGCCGCGCCGCTGGTCGCGGAGCAGGTCCGGACGCGCGGGGACCGGCGTCGGCGGCGTAAGCGGGCGGCTCGGGCCTCGGGCGGCGTGGTGATGGCGGCGGCCCTGGCCGTGGGGGTCCTGTCGGCGACCCGGCTCGGACCGGAGGCGGTACCGTCCGCCGCGAAGCCGACGGCAGCAGCGAGCGTCTCCCTGTTCGTGACCCCGACACCCGCACCCGGGGAGGAATACGCCAGCGAACTCGGTTTCGTTTACCACGCGGTGTCGTTGAAGGAAAACATGGTCCAGGTCACCGTGGCGCAGGTTCGCGCCGGAAATGGTGCCGCCATTCCCACTGGAGTGGTCCACAAAATGACCCTGAAACCGGAAACTCCGGTCGAAGTCGAGCATGTGGCAGGCGGTGAGGCGAGGGACATGCGGGTGGGTGAATTGGTGGACCGGCTGCGCGCGGGTCCACAGTGGGTGTTCGCCCTCGATTACGACAGTGAGGGCCGGGTTCAGTCGCTGCGGGAAGCCCACTGGCTGACCACTGACTGATCACTGACTGACCGTCAAGTGAGCGCCTGACCTGGCAGAAGATGCTTCAACACAGAGCATCGACGACAACCCTCCAGCACGCTCGCGCGGAACTGGCGGAACTAGCGGAACTGGTTGTCGAGATCCCGTCAGTCTTCCCGACTGTCGGGATCTTCCTCGTTTCGGGGGCAGCGCGCTCGTGAAACTCGAAGAGAAAAATAATCTGATCCGGGTGCAACCCGGGGGGCGGTGTGGGGCGTAGAGAGTGTGTAACCCAAACACGCTGATCAATAGGAGCAGTTGACAATGAACGCTTCCCGCCGTCACTCCGCCAAGGGCTGGCTCGCCGCTATCGCTCTCAGCACGCTCGCTCTGACCGGTTGCGGCCAGAATTCCGCAGACCACACTGCCCCCTCCACGGCCGCCAAGCCGGTTGCCTCCACCACGGCCGACGACACGACGGACGCAACGGACGGCGCCCGGTCCGAGGACGGCGACAAGGCCGCTCCTCCCGCCACGAGCGGCAAGCAGCAGACCGCATCTCCCTCGCAGGCCGACAGGACGGGCTTCCGGACGGACGCCGACAGGGAGTCCGCCAAGGCCGCCTCCCCGTCTTCCGCTCCGAGGCCCCCGGCAGATTCCAAGGACACCCCGGCAGGCTCCAAGGACACCTCGGAGACGGCCGCCAAGGCCCCCTTCGCCGGCACCGAGCAGTTCGTGAACATCAGCAGGGCCTGGAGCAGCGACGGGCGCACCTACCTGTCCGTGCGGCCCGCCCAGAAGAAGATCAACACCCGGTTCGACACCTGGGAGATCACCCCGGGCACGGGTTCCTTCACGACGGTGCCCATGGCCGAGAACGGCCGGGTACTGCTGGCGATCCCGGTCCGCGACCAGGTGGCCGGCACCAGCCGCGCCGAGCTGCTCGGGTACTCCCCCGCCGAGCTGGTCACCCTGATCAACCGGCTCGACCCCGCACTCTCCGACGGCGTCGGGTACGACCTGGTATTCGACGGCGCGGGCCAGGTGACCGGCCTGACGTCGCTGTACCGGCCCTGACCTGCCTCGGACCTCCGCAAGGGGGGTCGGTGTCCCGGAGGCGTACGCGATGGAACCGCACGGAGCCCGCACCGCCCGTGCCCCCCCCCGCCTCCGGGGCCGGCCGGGCTCCGGCGGTCCCGCGCCTCACGTGCGGGCCACGTGTCCCGCCGGGTCGTGAGCCGGTGCGACCCGGTACGACCCAGTACACCGCCGACCGGGTCGTTCCCGACCGCGACCCGGTGAAGCGCGACATCAACTACTAAAGAAACAAGAGAAATAACCCCACCCAACCCCACCCCCGGCAGCCACCTGACGCACCCCGGGGGCGCTCGCGTGCGCCGTCACCCACATGGGTGAGGTTTGCCAACTCAGCTCGCTTTTGGCCCGGTTGCCCGGCATATGCTCACGCCAGACCACACCGGACATACGTCGGCCCCCGACCGGGACTGCAATCCCAACCGAGGGCCTGACCACCAAGGAAGAGACAGCTTCCCGATGGATACCCAGCAGAATACTGCGCTCACCCGCGCCCTCGCAGAGATTCCCGGGCCCCTCCCGGCCCGAGGCGTGATCCACATCGAGATCCCGCACACCACCCGCTTCACCGTCGTCGGCAACCACCTCGCCCAGCACCCCGACCTCAGCTGCACCGCCGTCGGCATCGCCGTACGCATCCAGTCCCTGCCCACAGGAACCGGGATCGGCATCAAAGCCCTCGCCGCCCGCTGCCGGGAAGGCGAGAAGCGCATCGCCACCGCCCTGCGCGAACTGGAAGCCTTCGGCTACCTGCAACGCATCCGCGACCGGCTGCCCAACGGCCGGATCACCACCCGCACGGTCTTCTGCAACCAGCCCACCGCCCTGCTGCACCCCCGCCGCACGGCGGCCACCCAACAACCCCCAACACCCAACCAGGCCCAGGCACAAGGCCAGGCACAGACTCAGGCACAAGCCCAGGCACAGGCGCCCGAGCCGCCCGCACCGGACCCGACGCCCGAGCCGCCCGGACCGCCGAGGCCGCCCGCACCGGAAACGCCCGCACCCCTGCCCGCACCGCCCCCGCTGCCACCAGCCCCACCCCCCGTACCGCTACCGCTCGTACCGCCCCCGACCGCACCCAAACCCCCGCCCCGACCGCTCCCCCAACCCAGCCAACCCACCCCGGAACTCAACCGCGCAGCCACCGCACTCCTCAGCGACCTACGCCGCCACACACCACAATTCACCCTCTCCGAAAACGACATCCACCAACTCACCCCCGCAGTCGCCGCCTGGCTCGAACGCGCCGCCCACCCCGACACCATCCGCCACACCCTCACCACCGACCCACCCCACCCCCTCAGACACCCCGCCAAACTCCTCAAACACCGACTCACCGCACTCCTGCCCCCACCACTCCCCAACACCGACGACCTCACCGCCCCCACCCGCCCCCGCATCACCGTCACTCCCTTCCAAACCTGCGACGACTGCGACCGCGCCTTCCGCTCCCCCACTCCCGGCCACTGCCGCACCTGCCGCGAAACCCGCACCCACCCCCAACACCCAACCGACAACATCCGCACCGCAGCATGAAGCGTCGACACCAGCCCCGGCCCGCACACCTGGCGGCCCTCTACGAAGGTGCGGTCCCTGCCTGCCGCTGCTGCTGCCGCACCCGCCGCCTCATGACCGCGCCGGGGCTAGGCGGCCGGTCACTTCTTCGCGGCGTCCCACCTGACTGCGCTGAAGCTGCGCACCAGAGCGACCAGGGCCGCCCCGAGCCGCCAGTCCAGTTCCGGTGCGTGCAGATGCAGCTTGTCGCCGCCGGACCTGAACTCCAGCGGCATCCGGCCGCCCGCGCGCCACCTGATGCGCCGGGGGGCCCGCGCGACACCGCCCTCGTTGCCGGCGACACCGTCGAAGACGGAGAGCACCAGGACCACCACCATCAGGGGCAGGCAGAGCCACCACACCCACCACCACACGATCCGGCCCTTGAAGCCCACCGCTGCCGGGCCGCCGGGCCGCGTCACGGTCCAGCGGGTGCGCAGCCCCCTGCCCCGGAGCGCCTTCTCACGCACGACCGTGCCGATGTGCTCGCCGTGCGCGCCGAGCACATCGAAGGTCGCGACACCGCCGGTGGCCGACCGGGTCACCACGGTGGCCACCCGCTCCCGGCGATGCTCGTCGGCCCACAGGACGAAGGCGCGGGCGCCGCTCCTGCGGGCCGCGAGGTAGGCGGGTATGCCGCCCCCCGGCGGCAGTTCGCGCTCGACGTACGCGAGCACGCGGGCCGGTCCCGATCCGTCGGAGCAGGCGACCGAGTTCTCGATCGCCGTCGAGGCGTCGTCCTTGCCCCTTCGCCGGACGCCGTTCATCGTCAGTACGTTGCTCACCCGACGTGCTCCTCAAGGGGCTGGGAAGACGGTGTGTCCGGCATCCGGCTCCCTACTTCAGGAGCCGACAGGACTTCGGGAATGGATGGGGCTTCGAGTCGATAGGGCTTCGGGGAGCTTTCGGGAAGCCCATGGGGAAATGAGGGAGGGGCGGCAGGCCCGCCGGCCCGCCGCCCCTCCCCCCGTACACGCAGTGACACGCGAAGCGACTGCTCCTGCGACTACGACTGCTACTGGATGACCGTGATCCGGTCCGTCGCCGGCGGGGCCAGCGGGGCGGCGGCCGTCGAGTGGGCCGCCAGGTAGGCGTTGAACAGGTCCAGGTCGGACGCGCCGACCAGCTTGTTCGTGCCCTCGCCGAAGACCGCGAAGCCGTCGCCGCCGCCCGCGAGGAACTCGTTCATCGCGACACGGTAGGTGCGCGACGGGTCGATCGCCTCGCCGTTCAGCTCGATGGTGTCGGCGACCACGCGGTCCGCGCCGCTCTTCGTCAGGTCGAGGGTGTAGGTGAAGCCCTGGGAGACCTGGAGGATCTTCGGGCTGTCCTCGTTGCGGCCGCTGACCTGCTGCTGGAGGGCGGTGACCAGCTGGGCGCCGGTCAGGTCGACGACGTTCATCATGTTGGTGAACGGCTGCACGGTGAACGCCTCGCCGTAGGTGACGACCCCGTCGCCCTCACTGCCGGACGCCTTGTGGACCAGGTCCGCGCGGATGCCGCCCGGGTTCATGAACGCGACTTCGGCGCCGCCCTTGTCGGCAGGGGCGAGGCCTTCGAGCTGGGCGTCGGCGATGACGTTGCCGAGCGGCTTCTCGGGGGCCGTGGAGCCGCGGCCGTTGATGTCGGTGCTGATCCAGCCCTGCGGCCTGCTCGCGACCGGAGCGGCCAGCCTGTTCCAGCGGTCGATCAGGCGCGTCATGTCGGTGGCCTTGGGCTGGTCCCGGGTCACGACGTGGTTCGCGGACTTCACCGACGTACGGACGATGTCCTTGGTGCGGCGGTCGTAGGTGAGCGTGGTGTCCGTGTACAGCTTGCCGAACGACGAGGCCGAGGTGACCATGCGCGGCTTGCCCGACGGGTCCGGGACGGTGCACACGTACGCCTGGTGGGTGTGGCCCGTGACCAGGGCGTCCACCTTCGGCGTGATGCCCTTGGCTATGTCGACGATCGGGCCGGAGATGCCGTCGCCCGCGCCGGGGCTGTCGCAGTCGTAGTTGTACGAGGTGGAGGCCGGGGCCCCGCCCTCATGGATCAGCGCGACGATGGACTTGACGCCCTTGCGGTCCAGTTCCCTGGCGTACTTGTTGATCGTCTCGACCTCGTCGTGGAACGTGAGGCCCTTGACGCCGTTCGCGGTGACGATGTCCGCGGTGCCCTCCAGGGTCACCCCGATGAAACCGATCTTGACGCCCTTCTTCTTCCAGACCGTGTACGGCTTCAGCAGCGGCTTGCCGGTCCTGTCCTCGGTCACGTTGGCCGCGAGGTAGGGGAAGTCCGCTCCCTCGAACTTCCTGCCCTCCTCGTAGCAGCCGTCGACCGGGTGGCAGCCACCGTTCTGGAGGCGGGCCAGCTCGGTCGCGCCCTCGTCGAACTCGTGGTTGCCGACCGCCGTGACGTCGAGGTCGAGCTTGTTGAGCGCCTCGATCGTCGGCTCGTCGTGGAAGAGACCCGACAGCAGCGGGCTCGCGCCGACCATGTCGCCGCCGGCCGCCGTGACGGAGTACCGGTTGCCCTTGCGCGCGTTGCGCAGCGAGGTCGCCAGGTACTCGACGCCACCGGCCGGGATCGCCTCGACCGTGCCGTCCGCGTGCGTCTTCTTGACCGTGCCGGCGGAACCGGACGGGGGCTCCAGGTTGCCGTGCAGATCGTTGAACGACAGCAACTGCACGTCGACCGTACGGGACTTGTTGCCGTACCCGTGGCCGTGGCCGTTCCCGTGTCCATGCCCGTGGCCGTTGCCCCGGTCATGGGCGCCGGCCGGCATCGCGGCGATGAGCGCGCCCACGGTGGCCAGACCGGCCGCGGCGGCGATCACCCGCCGTGTCGCACGGTTCTTCTGCGGAGTCGCTGACATCGGTCCCCTTGTGTTCAGTGGTGCCAGTCATGTCGCTGGTGTCACGTCTGGAATCCTGCGTGCCGCAGCCTAGAGTCAACGCGCGTAGCGCAACAGGTGTTCGGGGTTACGGACTGGTTGCCATCCGGCCAAATGGCTCGCCGGAAACGTCCCACAAGCGCTCGTGTCACGCGGATGGCTCACATATCCGGGCAGAAGCGTCACGGCTTGCATCGGCGCGGGAAGCCCGTGCCCGTACGCGACGGAACTGCGGCGGGAGTTCGCGCAGCAGGGATGCAGCCGGACCGACCCGCGCCGCCACACCGGCCTGCGCTGCCGGACCGGCCTGCGCTGCCTGCCCAACCCGCGCTGCCCGACTACCTGCACCACCCGCACCCCCTCGCCCCTCACTCCTCGCCCCGCCCCCCACCCCTCACCCCTGCCCGGTCCCGGCACACCACAGCGCCGCCGCGCCACCACGCCACCGCCGGGCGCACCCCTCGCCGTACGCTCGGAGGCATGACGACTGACGCACCCCTCCCCGCTCCCGGACGTGAGGTCCAGACCCTCGACGCACTCGACTCCGGCCAGGCCGACGGCGTCCTCGCCCTGCTCGCCGACGCCGCCCGGTCCGACGGCCGGCAGGCGGTCTCCGAGCAGGGCAGACTCCGGATCCGGGGCGGACACCGCGACGGCGTACGGCATTTCCTCCTCACCGTCGACGGCACGCTCGCCGGATACGCGCAGCTGGAGGACACCGACCCGGTCGAGGCCCCGGCCGCCGAGCTGGTCGTCCACCCCGACCGGCGCGGCGGCGGGCACGGCCGGGCGCTCGGCGCGGCCCTCCTCGCCGCGACCGGCAAGCGGCTGCGGGTCTGGGCGCACGGCGGCAGCTCCGCGGCCCGCCACCTGGCCCAGGTCCTCGGCCTCTCCCTCTTCCGCGAACTGCGCCAGCTCCGGCGGAGCCTGATCCCGCTCGACCTCGCGGAGCCGGTGCTGCCCGGGGGCGTCACCGTACGGACCTTCGAGCCGGGCCGCGACGACGCCGCCTGGCTCTCCGTCAACCGCGCCGCTTTCGCTCACCACCCCGAGCAGGGGTCACTGACCCAGCAGGACCTGGACGACCGCAAGGCGGAGCCCTGGTTCGACCCGAAGGGCTTCTTCCTGGCCGAGCGGGACGGGAAGATCGTCGGCTTCCACTGGACGAAGGTGCACGCCGAGGAGCAGCTCGGTGAGGTGTACGTGGTCGGCGTCCTGCCCGAGGCCCAGGGCGGCGGCCTCGGCAAGGCGCTGACCTCGATCGGCCTGCGTCACCTGGCCGCCCAGGCACTGCCCACCGCGATGCTCTACGTGGACGCGGACAACACGGCGGCCGTGACGGTGTACGAGCGGATGGGCTTCACCACCCATGAGGTGGATCTGATGTACCGCACGGAGTCCTGAGCCCTCCGTCAGACCTGCGTGGGGCGGCGTCACTTGACGCCGCCCCTTCTTTGCACCACCCTTTCACTACTCAATTAGTGAAAGGGTGGTGTCCATGAGCGCATCCGCAGCGGTCGAGTTCCGCATCGACCGGCGCAGCGGCGTCGCCACCTACCTCCAGATCGTCCAGCAGACGAAGCAGGCCCTGCGCCTGGGCGTACTCGAACCGGGCGACCGGCTGCCGACCGCCCGCGAGGTCGTCGAGGCCACCGCGATCAACCCGAACACCGTCCTCAAGGCGTACCGGGAGCTGGAGCGCGAAGGCCTCGTCGAGGCCCGCCGAGGGCTCGGCACCTTCGTCCGCAGGACGCTGGGCGGCGCGGCCGACGCGACCGCCGCCGACGCGCCGCTGCGCACCGAACTGGCCGACTGGGCCCGTCGGGCACGGGCGGCCGGGCTGGAGAAGGACGACGCCGCCGCGCTCTTCACCGCCGTACTGGACAGCACGTACAAGGGGGACCAGGAACGATGACCGGCGCCGCGATCGAGGCACACGGCCTCGGAATGACCTACGGGCGCGGGGGCGGCGGCCACCGCGCCCTGCACGACTGCTCGTTCCGGCTGCCCGCCGGCCGCGTCTGCGCCCTCGTCGGGCCCAACGGCGCGGGCAAGTCGACCCTGCTGAACCTGGCGGCCGGACTGGCCGGGCCCAGCACCGGAACCCTCGCCGTCCTCGGCTCAGGCGAACCCGCCGGCGTACGCGACCGCATCGCGTTCGTCCCCCAGGACAAGCCCCTGTACCCGCAGCTCACCGTCGCCGACACGCTGTGGGCCGGAGCCGAGCTGAACCCCGGGCGCTGGGATCCCGCCACCGCCGGCCGGATCGCCGGACCGCTGCCGCGCAAGGCCCGCGTCCGCACCCTCTCCGGCGGGCAGCGCACCCGGCTCGCGCTGGCCGTCGCGCTCGGCAAGCGGCCCGAACTGATGCTGCTGGACGAGCCGATGGCCGATCTCGACCCCCTCGCCCGGCACGAGCTGATGGGCGTCCTGATGGCGGAGAACGCCGAGCACGGCACCACCATCGTGATGTCCTCGCACATCCTCACCGAGCTGGAGGGCGCCTGCGACTTCCTGCTGTTCGTGGACGGCGGGCGCGTCCGGCTCGGCGGCGAGAGCGACGACATCGTCGGCGCACACGCCCTGCTCACCGGCCGGGCCCGCGACCTGGCCCCGCACACCGTCGTCGAATCCCGCACGACGGGACGTCAGCTCACCGCGCTCGTACGGAAGGAGGGCCCCGTGGACACCGCCGCCTGGGCCGTCACACAACCGTCCCTGGAGGAGCTGCTGCTCGCCCACCTCCGCTCCCCGGACGCCCCGCCGCTGCTCACGCCGAGCGCGAGTGCCGTCCCCGGCGGGGCCCGTGAGGCGGTGGCGTCCGCATGAGCACCTTGACGCCTCCGAAGGCCGCCGCCGTCCCCGACGCCCCTGCCACCGCCGCCCCCGGCAGCCTGCGCGGGCCGGTCCGGGTGCTGCTGCGCCTGCACCGGCGGAGCCTGTGGGGCGCGGGGGCGTTCCTCGCCGCCGCGGTCGTCGTCCTGGTCGCCGCGGCTCTGCGGGCCGACTACCTCGTGGCGGACTTCGCGAACAGTGGCTGCACGAGGGACGGTTCCGTACGCTCCTGCTTCCAGCCGGCCCGCAATTACGCCGACAGCATGCTGGAACTCAGCCGGATACCCGACTACGCGAGCCTGGTACTGATCGTCCTGCCCGCCGTCGTCGGAGCCTTCGTGGCGGGCCCGCTGATCGCCCGTGAGTGGGAGAACGGCACCTTCCGGCTGTCCTGGACCCAGTCCGTGTCGCCCGTCCAGTGGCTGACCGCCCGCCTCGCCACGCCGGCCGTGCTGGTCGCCTCGGGGACCCTTGTGCTGACCGCCGTCCTCGCGTGGGCCCGGCCCCGGGCCGGAGCGGAGTACCCGGCCGCGTGGTACGAGTGGTTCAGCTTCACGGCGTCCGGCACGGTCCCGGTCGCCAACGTCCTGCTCGCCCTGGCCCTCGGCACTCTCATCGGCCTCCGGCTGCGGCGCACCGTTCCCGCGATGGCGCTGACCGTGCTCACGTACGGGGCGGTGGCGGTCGCGCTGTACAGCGTCCGCGACAGCCTCTGGGCCACCCGGAGCGAGGTATCCGGCGTGTTCTCACACCGGGAGTCCCTCCACAACGGCTGGACGATCGGCATCGGCTACCTCACGGACGCGGGCGAACGCCTCCCCGCCGAGACCTGCCTGGCCTCCGACCGCACCCGGAACTGCCTGGCCGAGCTGGGGGCCCACCGGCAGTTCGCCGAATACCACCCCGCCTCCCACTACTGGCCCCTCCAGCTCGTCGAGACCGGCATCCTGCTGGCCCTCGCCGCCCTCGCCGTGTTCCTCGCCTTCCGGACCCTGCGCCGCCTCCACGGCTGACCGCACACGTCCGGCGGAAGCCGGCGTCCGGGCCCCGCGGGGGTGGGCCCGGACGCCGGACACGTACAGAGCCACCCGGGACGGCCCCACCGCACCGGACACGTACAGAGCCACCCCGGGAGCGGCCCCAGCACACCGGACACGTACAGAGCCACCCCGGGAGCGGCCCCAGCACACCGGACACGTGCAGGCCCCCCGGAGCGGCCCCACCGCGCCGGACACGTACAGGCCCCCCGGAGCGGCCCCACCGCGCCGGTCACGTACACCCACCCCGGGGACGGCCCCACCGCGCCGGTCACGTACAGTCACCGCGCGCCCGATCCGCAGACACACGGCTTCCTGTATGTCATGTCGCCGTTACCGGCCATTCAGACACCCTTGCGACGCTCACGGGATGCAGCCAGCTGTGCCCGCCCCCCGCCGCAACGGGAGAGCGCGGGGGGACGCGTCCACCGGTTCCCCCGCCGGCTCCCCCGGCCGTGACCCGGGGTTTGCCGGGCCTTCCGCGATCTTTCCCGGCTCCGACGCGCCCGCGGAGCCCTCCACGCGGAACAATGGACCCATGAGCCAGCAGCCCAGCTCCGAGGTCCCGCTCCAGCCCGCAGCCCAGCCGTCCGTCGGCTCGCTCGCCACGCACCGGCCGCGCGCCACCCCCGCGTCCAACGGGGCCGGCTTCTCCACCGCGGCCGATCTGGATCCCGACCTCGACGCCGACGCGGACGCCTACGAGCCCGACCGGGACGGCGACGAGCTGCCCCAGGGCCGCTTCCTGGACCGCGAACGCAGCTGGCTCGCGTTCAACGAACGGGTCCTGGAACTGGCCGAGGACCCGGCCACCCCCATCCTCGAACGGGCTAACTTCCTCGCCATCTTCGCCTCGAACCTGGACGAGTTCTTCATGGTCCGGGTGGCCGGCCTCAAGCGCCGCATCGCCACCGGCGTCGCCACCCGCTCCGCCTCCGGCCTCCAGCCCCGCGAGGTCCTGGACCTCATCTGGACCCGCTCGCGCGAGCTCATGGCCCGGCACGCCGCCTGCTACCAGCAGGACATCGCCCCGGACCTGTCCGACGAGGGCATCCAGCTGATCCGCTGGCCGGACCTGACCGAGAAGGAGCAGGCCCGCCTG
Organism: Streptomyces sp. NPDC048142; assembly: GCF_043202835.1. Lineage (NCBI taxonomy): Bacteria > Bacillati > Actinomycetota > Actinomycetes > Kitasatosporales > Streptomycetaceae > Streptomyces > Streptomyces sp. NPDC048142. Next base: position 30,720 of record NZ_JBIDBC010000029.1, on the reverse strand, counting down.
TTCACCTTCTTCCGGCAGCGCGTCTTCCCCGTCCTGACCCCGCTGGCCGTCGACCCGGCGCACCCCTTCCCGTACATCTCCGGGCTCTCGCTCAACCTCGCCGTCGTCGTCCGCAACCCGGTCAGCGGCCACCGCCACTTCGCCCGGGTCAAGGTCCCGCCGCTGCTGACCCGCTTCCTGGAGGCCTCGCCCCAGCGGTACGTGCCCATAGAGGACGTCATCGCGGCCCACCTGGAGGAGCTGTTCCCGGGCATGGAGGTGCTGGCGCACCACATGTTCCGGGTCACCAGGAACGAGGACCTGGAGGTCGAGGAGGACGACACGGAGAACCTCCTCCAGGCCCTGGAGAAGGAGCTGATGCGCCGCCGGTTCGGTCCGCCGGTCCGCCTGGAGGTCGAGGAGTCCATCGACCCGTACGTCCTCGATCTGCTGGTGCGCGAGCTGAAGATGTCCGACGCGGAGGTCTACCCGCTGCCCGGACCGCTCGACCTGACCGGGCTGTTCGCCATCGCCTCGCTGGACCGGCCGGAGCTGAAGTTCCCCAAGTTCATCGCGGGCACCCACCGGGACCTGGCCGAGGTGGAGTCCGCCTCCGCGCCCGACATCTTCGCCGCCCTGCGCGAACGCGACGTCCTGCTCCACCACCCGTACGACTCGTTCTCCACCTCCGTCCAGGCGTTCCTGGAACAGGCGGCGGGCGACCCGGACGTGCTGGCCATCAAGCAGACCCTGTACCGCACCTCCGGCGACTCCCCGATAGTGGACGCCCTCATCGACGCCGCCGAGTCCGGCAAGCAGGTCCTCGTCCTCGTCGAGATCAAGGCCCGCTTCGACGAGCAGGCCAACATCAAGTGGGCCCGCAAGCTGGAGGAGTCCGGCTGCCATGTCGTGTACGGACTCGTCGGGCTGAAGACCCACTGCAAGCTCTCGCTGGTCGTCCGCCAGGAGGGCGACACACTGCGCCGCTACTCCCACGTCGGCACCGGCAACTACCACCCCAAGACGGCACGGCTGTACGAGGACCTCGGCCTGCTCACGGCGGACCCGCAGGTCGGGGCGGACCTCTCCGACCTGTTCAACCGGCTCTCCGGCTACTCCCGCCGCGAGACCTACCGCCGCCTCCTGGTCGCCCCGAAGTCCCTGCGCGACGGGCTGATCGCCCGGATCAACAAGGAGATCGCCCACCACCGCGCGGGCCGCCCCGCCTACGTACGGTTCAAGGTCAACTCGATGGTCGACGAAGCGATCATCGACGCCTGTTACCGGGCGGCGCAGGCGGGCGTGCCCGTCGACATCTGGGTACGCGGGATCTGCGCGATACGCCCCGGAGTCGCCGGGCTCTCCGAGAACATCCGGGTCCGTTCCGTGCTCGGCCGCTTCCTCGAACACTCCCGGGTCTTCTCCTTCGGCAACGGCGGCGAGCCCGAGGTGTGGTTCGGCAGCGCCGACATGATGCACCGCAACCTCGACCGCCGGATCGAAGCCCTTGTCCGGGTCACCGACCCCGCCCACCGCGCCGCACTCAGCCGACTCCTGGAGACCGGTATGGCCGACACCACCTCCTCCTGGCACCTGGGCCCCGACGGCAACTGGACCCGGCACGCCACGGACGCGGACGGCCAGCCGCTGCGGCACGTCCAGGAAATGCTCATCGACGCCCGGAGGCGCAGGCGTGCGACGCCCTGACCAGCAGACGACGACCCGGCCGGCCCCGGACGCGGCCCCCGGCACCACTCCGGACACCCCGCCCACCGGGGCCACGGGGGCGGGGACGGAACGCCTCCCCCATCCCACGGGGGCGGGGGCGGGAACGCAGCGCCTTCCCGACAGCACGGGGGCGGGGCGCCACGGGGGCGCCACGGGGGCGGGACGCGTTCCCGACAGCACGGGGGCGCAGCGCCTCCCCGACGCCGCCGGGACGCAGCGCCTCGCCCATCCCACGGGCGCGGCCCGCCTCCGGGACGCCCTCACCGGATCCCACCCCGCCGGATCCCATCCCTCCGGGGACCATCCCGCCGGATCCCATCCCGCCGGGGACCTGAGCACGGAGGCGGTCCTCGCGCCCTACCTCCGGGGGCAGGCCGCGGACTTCCTGCGCAGCCTGCGCCTGCACCACGAGCACAGCGCCCCCGCGGAATCCGGCGGCCACGACGCCGCGGCGGCCGCCCGCGCGCTGCGCCGTGCGGCCCGCCGGATCAGCGGCTCCCTGCACACCTTCCGGGCCGCGCTCGACCCGCTCTGGGCCGATCAGCTCCGCGCCGAACTGGCCTGGCTCTCCGGCGTCCTCGCCCGCGAACACGCCTACGCCAACCGCCTCACCCGGCTCGTGGAGACCCTGCACCAGCTCTCAGGACCGACCCTCCCCGCCGCCCGGGGCGCCAGGGCCGCCGGGGAGAGCGCCGCCTCCGACGCCCAGGGCCGCGCCGCCCTCGGGGTCGGGGCCGCGCGGGCCGGGGCGCTGCTGGAACGCCGCCTCACCCTCGCCCGGACCCGGTCCCACTCCGCGGCCCTCCAGGCGCTCGGCTCCTCCCGCTTCCACGCGGTCGCCGACGCCGTCGCGCTGCTGGCCTCCGACGTCCCGCTGGCCCCCGGCTCGGCGGACCGGACCGCCGAGGCCCTCCTGGAGCCCGCCGAACGCGCCGAGCAACGCCTCCTCGCCGCGGTGGCCGCCCTCCCGCCCGGCGACACCGAGCCGTACAACGAGGCGCAGGACGCGGCGTGGCACCAGGCCCGCCTGCTGCTGCGGCTGCACCGGTACGCCCACGAGGTCGTCCTCGGCGCCGCCGACCCGGCCATCGCCGCGCCGGGGCACGCCCTCGACCTGCACCGGGACGCCGTGGAGGCGGCCGGGGCGGCGGCAGCGGCGGCCCGCACCCCCCGGATCGCGCCGGCCACGGCGTACGCGCTGGGCGTGCTCCACGCGGACCAGCGCCACGAGGTGGAGGCGGCGCGGGCGGTATTCCGGGAGACCTGGCCGTACGCCACCGCCCTGAGCGCCCCATGAGCCGGAAACCCGTGAGCCGAGAGCCTGTGAGCAGGGAACCCGTGAGCCGGGAGCCTGTGCGTCGGGAGCCTGTGCGTCGGGAACCCGTGAGCCGGGAGCCGGCAGGCCGGGAGCCCGTGAATCCAGAGCCCTCAAGCCGGCGGCCCGCGCCTCGCGAGTCCCGGAGACAGCACGTGAGGGCCGGCACCGTCCTGGCCGCGGGCTGCGTGCTCTGGCGCCGCACCCCGGACGGGACCGGGGTGGAGGTCTGCCTGGTCCACCGGCCCCGCTACGACGACTGGTCCTTCCCCAAGGGCAAGCTGAAGCGCGGCGAGGACCCGCGGGCCGCCGCCGTACGGGAAGTACTGGAGGAAACCGGCCACCACTGCGCCCCGGGGGACCGGCTGCCGACCGCCCGCTACCCGGTGGACGGCCGGCCCAAGGAGGTCGCCTACTGGGCGGCCGAGGCGACGGGCGGCTCCTTCACCGCCAACGACGAGGTGGACCGCATCCTGTGGCTCACCCCCGACGCCGCCCGCGTCCGGCTCACCCAGCCCCGCGACCTCCAGCAGCTGACCGCCCTGCTGGACACCCTCGCCGCGCCCTGATCCAGGCCTGGTCCGGGCCCTGGTCACGTCCTGGTCCACGCCTGGTCCAAGCCCTGATCACGTCCTGATCCAGGCCCTGATCCACGCCTGGTCCACGTCCTGATCAGCGGACCGGTCCGCGCCCCGGTCCGCCCCCTGATCCATATCCCGATCCACATCCTGATCAGCGCCCGGATCTCCGCGTCCTGACCGCCGCCCCGGGCCGGATCGCACCCGCCTGCCCGACACGGTTCACCTTCCGTTCACTCTCTCCCGTAGGCGGCTTCACCTGTTCTGCCTAATTTCGGACGTACAAGGTGCGCGGCGACAAGCCACAGCACGCCTCCCCATCGCACGCCGTCGTAGAACGAACTGACCACGGCGGCTCCTGGAAGGAACACCCGAAAGTGAAGCTTCAGCGCAAGAACCGGCTTCGTGCAACCGCGCTCGGTGCCCTCGCCGTCTCCGGCGCCCTGGTCCTCACGGCGTGCGGTTCGGATGACAACACCAGCGGCGGAACGGCCGACACCGGGAAGAAGACGACCGCCGCCTCGGACGTCAAGTGCGACGACGCCAAGGGTCAGGTCCTGGCCGCCGGCTCCAGCGCGCAGAAGAACGCCATGGACATCTGGGTCAAGGAGTTCCAGGCCGCCTGTGCCGGCGTGGAGATCAACTACCAGCCCATCGGCTCGGGCGGCGGCATCACCAAGTTCACCCAGGGCCAGGTCGCCTTCGCGGGCTCCGACTCCGCCCTGAAGCCCGAAGAGGTCGCAGCCTCCCAGAAGATCTGCACGGACGGCGGCAAGGGCATCAACCTGCCGATGGTCGGCGGTCCGGTGGCCATCGGGTTCAAGCTCGACGGTGTGGACGAGCTCGTCCTCGACGCCCCGACCCTCGCCAAGATCTTCGACACGAAGATCACCAAGTGGAACGACAAGGCGATCGCCGACCTCAACCCGGACGCGAAGCTGCCGGACACCCCGATCCAGGCCTTCCACCGCTCCGACGAGTCCGGCACGACCCAGAACCTGAACAAGTACCTCAGCGTCGCCGCCCCCGACGACTGGAAGTACGACGCCTCCTCGAAGTCCTGGGAGGCCAAGGGCGGCCAGGCGGCCAGCGGCTCGGCCGGCGTCGCCTCCGGCGTCAAGGACATCAACGGCGCCATCGGCTACTTCGAACTCTCCTACGCCGCGGCCAGCGACATGACCACCGTCAAGATCGACACCGGTTCCGGCGCCCCGGTCGAGGCCACCTCGGAGAACGCCTCCAAGGCCATCGCCGCCGCCAAGGTCAAGGGCACCGGCAACGACGTGGCCCTGGAGCTCGACTACGCGACCAAGGCCGAGGGCGCCTACCCGATCATCCTGGTGACGTACGAGATCGCCTGCGACAAGGGCAACAAGGCCGAGACCCTGCCCTCCGTCAAGGCGTTCCTGAACTACGCGATCAGCGACGCGGGCCAGAAGGTCCTGACCGACGCGCACTACGCGCCGATGCCCGCCGAGATCGCGGCCAAGGTCCGCGAGATCGTCCCCACCCTGTCCTGACCCGGCCGCGGCCGGCCCCCTGACCGGGGGCCGGCCGCGCCTTCCGGTGCACCGCCGCCAGGAGCCGTACGGCTCCGCAGACCGGAGAATCAGATGGAAACAGCAACCGCACCCACGCAAGCGCCGCCACCGGAGCCGCCGACCGGCGCTCCCCGCGGCAAGGCCCGCCCCGGCGACCGGATCTTCCTCGGTCTGTCCAAGGGGTCCGGCATCACCCTCCTGGTGATCATGGCCGCCATCGCGGCCTTCCTCAGCTACCGCACCGTCCTCGCGATCTCCAAGGACGAGGCGAACTTCCTCACGACCTTCGAGTGGAACCCGGCCGGAGACCCGCCCGTCTTCGGTATCGCGGTCCTCGCCTTCGGCACCATCGTCAGCTCGGTCATCGCGATGGTGCTGGCCGTGCCGGTCGCCATCGGCATCGCGCTGTTCATCTCGCACTTCGCGCCGCGCCGGCTGGCCGGCCCGATAGCGTATGTGGTGGACCTGCTCGCCGCGGTCCCCAGCATCATCTACGGCCTCTGGGGCGTGGTCTTCCTCGTCCCCTACCTCGACGGTCTGAACAAGTGGCTGGACGAGTACCTCGGCTGGACCTACATCTTCGAGCGGACCAGCGAGGGCGCCGCCCGCAACCTCTTCACCGTCGGCATCCTGCTGGCGATCATGATCCTGCCGATCATCACCAACGTCACCCGTGAGGTCTTCCTCCAGTCGCCGAAGATGCACGAGGAAGCCGCTCTGGCCCTCGGTGCCACCCGCTGGGAAGTCATCCGGATGGCGGTCCTCCCCTTCGGCCGCTCCGGCATCATCAGCGCCTCGATGCTGGGACTGGGCCGTGCGCTCGGCGAGACGATGGCCGTCGCCGTCGTCCTGTCCCCGAACTTCCTGCTCTCCGGACACCTGCTGGATCCGGGCGGCGGCACGTTCGCCCAGAACATCGCCGCGAAGTTCAACGAGGCGGACGAATTCGGCCGTGACGCCCTGATCGCCTCCGGCCTGGTCCTCTTCGTCATCACCCTGCTGGTCAACGGCGCGGCCCGCGCGATCATCGCCCGCCGCAAGGAGTACTCGGGGGCCAACGCATGAGCCACACCGTCCAGGAAAAGCGCCCCGTCGCCGCCCCGCCGCACGCCACGCTCTCCCACGCCAGGCTGCCCCGCTGGGCCCCGGCGGCCATCGCCGTCGGCTCGGTGGCCGCCGGCTGCCTGATCGGGTTCGTGGCCGGGCTGGAGAGCCGGATCCAGTGGGGCATGATCTCCGCCCTGCTCTTCGTGGCCGCCACCTACCTCATCACCGCGAAGGTGGAGGGCAGCCGCCAGGGCAAGGACCGTATCGCCACGAGCCTGGTCTGGGTCTGCTTCGCCCTGGCCATCGTGCCGCTGCTCTCCCTCGCGTGGATCACCGTCACCAAGGGCACCACCGTTCTCGACGGCTACTTCCTCACGCACTCGATGAGCGGTCTCCTCGACGTCGAGGAGGGCGGCGGCGTCTACCACGCCCTGCTCGGCACCATCGAGCAGGTGGCCATCGCGGCGTTCATCGCCACCCCGATCGGCCTGCTGACCGCCGTCTACCTGGTCGAGTACGGACGGGGAAGGCTGGCCCGAGCCGTCACCTTCTTCGTCGACGTCATGACGGGCATCCCGTCCATCGTGGCCGGACTCTTCGTCCTCGCCACCTGGAACCTCATGCTCGGCTTCGGCCCGTCCGGCTTCGCGGGCTCCCTGGCCCTCGCGATCCTGATGATGCCGGTGATCGTCCGCTCCACCGAGGAGATGCTCAAGCTCGTCCCGAACGAGCTCCGCGAAGCGTCCCTCGCCCTGGGCGTCCCCCAGTGGCGCACCATCCTGAAGGTGGTCCTGCCGACGTCGATCGGCGGCATCACGACGGGTGTGATGCTGGCAGTGGCCCGCATCACCGGCGAGACCGCCCCCGTCCTGCTGCTCGTCTTCGGCACGAAGCTGATCAATCCGAATCCCTTCGAGGGAGCGCAGTCGTCACTGCCGCTGTACGTGTACGAGCAGTACTCCGTCGGCACGACGGCCTCGGTCGACCGCGCCTGGGCAGGCGCCCTGGTCCTGATCGCCTTCGTCATGATCCTCAACCTGGTGGCCCGCGGCATCGCCCGCTGGAAGGCCCCGAAGACCGGCCGCTGAGGCCACCGAAAGTGAAGTGATCCCCATGGCCAAGCGCATCGATGTCAGCGGGCTGACCGCCTTCTACGGCACCCACCGTGCGATCGACGACATCTCGATGACCGTCGAGCCCCGCTCCGTGACGGCCTTCATCGGCCCGTCCGGCTGCGGAAAGTCCACCTTCCTGCGCACCCTGAACCGCATGCACGAGGTGACCCCCGGCGGTCGCGTCGAGGGCAAGGTGCTGCTGGACGACGAGAACCTCTACGCCAGGGACGTCGACCCGGTCGCCGTGCGCCGCACCGTCGGCATGGTCTTCCAGCGCCCGAACCCCTTCCCCACCATGTCGATCTTCGACAACGTCGCGGCGGGCCTGCGCCTGAACGGCACGTACCGGAAGAGCGAGCTCGCGGACGTCGTGGAGAAGTCCCTCAAGGGCGCCAACCTCTGGAACGAGGTCAAGGACCGCCTCAACAAGCCCGGCTCCGGCCTCTCCGGCGGCCAGCAGCAGCGACTGTGCATCGCCCGCGCCATCGCGGTCGAGCCGCAGGTCCTGCTGATGGACGAGCCGTGCTCGGCACTCGACCCGATCTCGACCCTCGCCATCGAGGACCTGATCGGCGAGCTGAAGGAGCGCTTCACGATCGTCATCGTGACGCACAACATGCAGCAGGCGGCGCGCGTCTCGGACCGTACGGCGTTCTTCAACCTGGCGGCCGTGGGCCAGCCCGGCAAGCTCGTCGAGATAGACGAGACGGAGCGCATCTTCGCCAACCCGTCGGTCCAGGCCACGGAGGACTACATCTCCGGCCGCTTCGGCTGATCCGCCCCCCGAATACGGCCTTGCGGTGCTGCATGGCGGTGCCACCACAAGGCGAAAGGGTCCGCCCCCGCTCTCCTCGGAGAGCGGGGGCGGACCCCTTTGCGCGCTGACGCCGTACGTGGTCGGCCCGGCCGAAGTCTCTGCGCTGACCTCGTACGTGATCGGCTCAGCCGAGGTCTCTGCGTTGACGTCGTACGTGGTCGGCCCGGCGGAAGAGTCAGCGTTGACGTCGTACGTCGTCGGCTCAGCCGAAGTCTCTGCGCTGACCTCGTACGTGATCGGCTCAGCCGAAGAGCAGCAGCACCGCGCCGTAGCTCAGCGCGGCGACCAGGGCCGCGGCCGGCATGGTGATGAACCAGCCCAGGATGATGTTCTTCGCGACGCCCCAGCGCACCGCGTTCACCCGCTTGGTGGCGCCGACGCCCATGATCGCGGAGGTGATGACATGCGTCGTCGAGATCGGGGCGTGGAACAGGAACGCCGAGCCGAACATGATCGAGGCGCCGGTCGTCTCCGCCGCGAAGCCCTGCGGCGGGTCCAGCTCGATGATCTTGCGGCCGAGGGTCCGCATGATGCGCCAGCCACCCGCGTACGTCCCCAGCGAGAGCATCACCGCACAGGCGATCTTGACCCAGACGGGGATCTCGTCGTTGGGGCCCTCGATGTCCGCGATGACCAGGGCCATCACGACGATGCCCATGGTCTTCTGCGCGTCCTGGAGGCCGTGGCCGAGCGCCATGCCCGCCGCCGATACCGTCTGCGCGATCCGGAATCCGCGCTTCGCCTTGTGCGGGTTGGCGTTCCGGAACATCCACATGATGCCGACCATCACCAGATAGCCGACGATCAGGCCGACGAACGGGGAGATGAACATCGGGATGACGACCTTCTCCAGCACGCCGGACCAGATGACGTCCGTCCCGCCGGCCAGCGCCGCCCCGACCATGCCGCCGAACAGGGCGTGCGAGGACGAGGAGGGAAGCCCGTAGTACCAGGTGATGAGGTTCCAGATGATCGCGCCGACCAGCGCCGCGAACAGGATCCCCATTCCCTTCTGCCCCACGGGCGTGGCGATCAGGCCTTCGCTGACGGTCTTGGCGACCCCCTGGCCCAGGAAGGCGCCGGCGAGGTTCATGACCGCCGCCATCGCCAGAGCCGCACGCGGGGTCAGCGCCCGGGTGGAGACCGAGGTGGCGATGGCGTTCGCGGAGTCGTGGAAGCCGTTCGTATACGTGAAGCCGAGCGCGACACCAATGGTCACGATCAGCGCAAAGGTGTCCACGAGGTTCAGGACTCCTTGACCGCGATGGTCTCCACGGTGTTGGCGACGTGCTCGAACGCGTCAGCCGCCTCTTCCAGCACATCCACGATCTGCTTGAGCTTCAGCACCTCCATGGCGTCGTACTTGCCGTTGAAGAGCTGGGCGAGCAGCTTGCGGTGGATCTGGTCGGCCTGGTTCTCCAGACGGTTGACCTCGATCCAGTACTCGGTGAGGTTGTCCATGGTCCGCAGCCCCGGCATGGCCTCGGCGGTCAGTTCCGCCGCCCTGGCCAGCACCTCGATCTGCTGCTCGACGCCCTTGGGGAGCTCCTGGACCTGGTAGAGGACGACCAGGTCGACGGCCTCCTCCATGAAGTCCATGATGTCGTCGAGCGAGGACGCCAGCTTGTAGATGTCCTCGCGGTCGAACGGAGTGATGAAGGAGGAGTTCAGCTGGTGGAAGATCGCGTGGGTGGCGTCGTCCCCCGCGTGCTCCGCTGCCCGCATGCGCTCCGCGATCTCGACTCGGGAGGCAGAATCCGCCCCGAGCAGTTCCATGAGGAGTTTCGAGCCCGTGACAATGTTGTCCGCGGACGCGGAAAACATGTCGTAGAAGCTCGTCTCCCTGGGGGTCAGACGAAAGCGCACGTGGGGTCCTCGGATGCTCTGGATTCGGTCAGGCTGATGCTAGGCGCATCATCCGGCCACGGCTAACCGGCGTTCTTCAGTGTCGCCCATCGGACAAGGCGATCAGCACGGACCCCCGGTCATGTTTCGGCGGGATTCGTTACGATATACCCGGCAGGGGTATAAGCACGGCAAAGTACGCACTCAGCGGGACACTTGAGAACAACAGCGGGAGGACGCAGATGACCACGACCGGGACCACAGGCACGGAATCGGCGGGCGCGGCGGCCCCGGACACAGAAGCTGCCGCCCCGGTGGACATCGTCACCGACCACGACCGCGGCATCCACGGCTACCACCACCAGAAGGACGAACACGTCAAACGGCTGCGCCGGATCGAGGGCCAGATCCGCGGCCTCCAGCGCATGGTCGACGAGGACGTCTACTGCATCGACATACTCACCCAGGTATCGGCGTCCACCAAGGCCCTCCAGTCCTTCGCCCTCCAGCTGCTGGAGGAGCACCTGCGCCACTGCGTCGCCGATGCGGCCGTCAAGGGCGGCGGGGAGATCGACGCGAAGGTCGAGGAGGCCACGAAGGCCATCGCCCGCCTGCTCCGCACCTGAGCCACGGCCCCGTGAGCGGCGGCGGTACGGGCGCCGCGGGCGTCACCCCCGGCGAGCGGCCTGCCGGGGGACCCTCGCCCAGGACTCCGCACCCCGGACATCGAGCACTTCGTCACCCCGGACGTCGAGCACTTCGTCGATACGGTCGGGGCTGAGGCGCTCCTCGCCCGCCGCCGCCGACGCGGCGATCATCAGCTCGCCGCACAGCTCGATCTCGGCGAGGGCCACACAGTCCTGAGCGTTCGGAGCGCTGAGCGTCACCACCTGCGTCACCTCTCTCTGCCGTCTCCCGGCCGTCACCGGCCCGCTGGGGTCTGCCGTCGAACCGCCGCCTGCCGTGCGGCGCCCGGCATACCGGCTTCCCAGCCTAGGGAGCGCGATACGCACCGCGCATGGCACGGACGGACCATTTGAGCCCCCTCCCAACCGGCCCCACCGCCCGGCCCGCCCCGGCCACCGCCCTTCCACGGGGGCCACGACCGGCCACCCGGCACGACCCCGTGCCCGCCCCCGGCCACCACGCCCACCGAACCCGGCCACCACGCCCCGGCCCGCCGGACTGCCGGCCCCCGGCCCGCCGCCCGTCCCCGCCGCCGCCCGCCATCGTCAGCCCTGCCGGATCTCGCCGGTGTAGATGGCGTCCTCGTCCGGCAGCGTCACCGTGACCGGCAGCCCGAACCCGTACAGCAGCAGCGTCGAGACCACCGACACCTCCGAGCCCCCGGAGGGGAAGGTGAAACGGTGGCGGACCTTCCGCAGCCGGCCGTCCTCGTCCAGGTAGGCGTCGAACGGGACGGCGTCCTTGCTGAACCCTTTCGCCGCCGCGCCGAGCGCCCCGCGCGACTGCGGCGAGGCAGCGCGGGCCGCCCGGCCCAGGTCGGCGACCCCCCGGTAGTGATGCACCGTCACCCCGGCCAGGTCGGACTTCCCCACGTACGTCACATCGTCGGCCCCGCGCAGCAGTTCGGCGGCGGCCATCGGATCGGTGACCCCGCCGGTGACGAGGTTGCCGTCCTTCAGCGTGGTCGTGTCGATCCTGACCCACTTGTCGTCGGGCACCCCGGCGCCGCGGTTCTTCATGTACAGCGCCCCGGGGGCCAGCAGCTCGGTGATCGGCCGGTGGCTGTCCGCGCCCCCGGCGTCCTTGCCCGCGGCATCCTTGGGCAGCACCACCCGGAGCTGCCCCATCTGTGTGCGGAAGTCGTACGCACCCTGCCCCCGGATCGTCACCCGCGTCCCGCCGGCCGCCGTCTCCATCGACGTACGGGTCTCCGCACCGCCCGCCTCGACGAGGACGTCCGCCGCCTGCCCGAGCACGTCGAGCGGACGATCGGCGGCCACGGAGCGCTGCCCGGAGCCGTCGCTCGCGCCGCTTCCCGCGTCCCCGCCGAAACACCCGGCGGTGACCGCGATCACCCCGGTCACGGCGAGGGCGCGGGCAGCACGGGCCCCGCCTCCGCCTCTGTACTGCTGCACCACCATCGCCTGCCAACCCCCAACGACTACTGCCCGGCCGAGCCCTCACCCGCTCCGCATAACGACCGCCGGGGCCCCCCGTCACGCGGGCCCCGGCGCGTCCCACCCCCCGGAATGCGGGCATGGCGTCGACTTCGGCTCAGTCCGGGTGCGCCACCGACGGAACATGACCGGGGCATGACCGGGGCATGACCTGGGCAGCAGCGGGGCAGCGCGGGCGGGCACAGGCGGGGCACGACCGGGGCGGGGGCAGGCCGGGGGCTCGGTCCGACCCCGGGACGCGTCCCCCGCGGGCGGATGCCCGAAGCACGGGCCCCCGTTCGTCGCCCGCGGCCAGTACCGTGGTCGCGTGCATGAGGATTCCCCCGCCCCGGCCCGCACCGCACCGGGGCTCACGACCGCCTCCGCGTCAGCTCTCCCTCCCGGCCCGCCGGCCGGGCACAGCGCCACGACGACCGAACGCGGCTCGTTCTGCCTGGCCCACTGCACCTGTGGCTGGCGGGGACCGGCGCGCAGATCCCGGGACCGGGCCCGTAACGACGCCGCCGAACACCTCGCCACCCCCTGACCGGACCTGTTCAGCACGAACCCCCAGGCGCTCGGAGCACCTGGGGGAACGGGAAAAGCGGTCGATCAGCCGGAGGAACGAAGAGGGAAAGTAAAAAGAGGAAAGAAAGGGGAGGTGAGGACAGGGCCGTCAGGCGGCGAGATCCTTCTCCCCCGGGTCGCCGCGTCCGGAGCCGGGCCGCGGCTCGGGGATGCCCCTCGCCCCACCCTGCTCGTCCCCGTACGCGACGGCCGCGCTCTTCGACCGGACGAACCAGCCGACACGCGGCGAGCGGGCGACCGCTGCCATCAGCGGAGTCAGCAGCGCCATGGCGAGCGGGGCCAGCAGCAGGGTGACGGCCGTGCCGAGGGCGAACCCGCCGATCACGTCGGTCGGATAGTGGACACCCATGTAGATCCGGCTGATACCGGCGAAGAGCGCGAGGCCGATCGCGACGAAGCCGAACTTCCGGTTCGCCACGAAGATACCGACGGCGATGCCCATCGCCAGGGTGGAATGGTCGCTGACGAACGAGAAGTCCGTCTTGCCGTGGATCAGGACCTCAAGGCCTTCGTGATCGTTGAACGGACGCGGCCGTTCGACGAAGCCGCGGATCGGGATGTTGATGAGGATCGCGATGGCGGCGGAGAGCGGTGCCCAGACGATGGCGGCGGCAGCCGTCACCGCGTCCTCGGCCGTCCCCCGCTTTCGCATGCTCCACCAGCACCACAGACCCACCAGAACCAGGCCGAACATGATCCCGTACTCGCCGACGAACTCCATGATCCGGTCGAACCAGGTCGGAGCGGCTTTCGCGAGCCCGTTGATGTCGTAGAGCAGACTGACGTCCGGGTTCGACCCGTCGAGTTCGAGTCCAGCCATCTGCTGCGGCCCCTTGCCTTGTCTGCTTCATCTGCTGCGACGCGCGTCCTTGCCCGCCGCCGTGGTCGAACCCCCGTGTATCGGTGCGATCCGTTACCGCACTGCACCGCGTCGCATCGCCGCACTGCATGCCAGCATCTCTGCTCTCTGCAGCGCAGCCTCACAGCGACGCATGGGTCAGTGCGCATGCCGTACCCGTACCCGTACTCATCCAGGGAACGGCCCGGCCGTCGTGTGCGTTCCGCTCTCCACCGAATGATCACCATGACGTTATCGAAGAGTGACTAGTCGTCGCAGCTCAGGGCCCAGGCTTCACAGAGAGTTCCGGCCACAGCCGACTGTCCGTCAGCACCGGCCACCGCTCCGGAAGCCTGTCCATGAACCCCGGGCGGGTACCCACGAGAGACATCCGTCACCCTGGGGGAAGATCCGTCGGAAGGGCGGCGGCGCCGTCCTTGGTGACCCGTGTCGCACCGAAGTAGTCCGGCGTATCGATCTTGTCGAACCGAATGACCGCCCCGGTGAACGGCGCGTTGATCATGTAGCCGCCCCCCACGTACAGCCCGACGTGCCGAATCGCGCGCGAGTTGGTCAGGTCGTCGGAGAAGAACACCAGATCCCCCGGGAGCAACTCGTCCCGTGAGGGGTGCGGACCCGCGTTGTACTGATCATTGGCGACCCGCGGCAGCTCGATGCCGACGGTCCGGTACGCCGCCTGGGTCAGCCCCGAACAGTCGAAGCGGCCCTGCTGCTCCGGCGTCCCGTTGCCGCCCCACAGATACGGCGTGCCGAGCTTCTTCTGTGCGAAGTAGATGGCCCCGGCGGCCTGCCGGGAGGGCGCGACGCGGCCGACGGGCCGGGCGAAGCTCTTCTCCAGCGAGCGGATGACCTTGACGTAGTTCTGCGTCTCCTTGTACGGGGGGACGCCGCCGTACTTGATCACCGCGTAGGCGCCGGCGTTGTACGCGGCGAGCATGTTGCTCGTCGGGTCGCCCGGCACCTTCTTCACGTACCCGGCGAGCTCACAGTCGTACGAGGCGGCCGAGGGGATCGCGTCGGCGGGATCCCACACGTCCCGCTTGCCGTCGCCGTTGCCGTCGATCCCGTGGGTGGCCCACGTACCGGGGATGAACTGAGCGATGCCCTGCGCGGCGGCATGGCTCTGCGCCTTCGGGTTCCAGCCGCTCTCCTGGTACAACTGCGCGGCCAGCAGAGCCGGGTTGATGGCGGGGCAGAGGTCGCCCCACTTCTGCACCAACGGCTGGAACCGCGCCGGGACCGCCCCCTTGGCCAGCGCGACGGCACCGCCGCCCCCCGCCCCGCCGAGCCCGGCGGCGGCCGAGTACGTACCGACGACGAGCAGCGCCAGGAAGCACATGACCATGCCGACGCCGATGCCACCGAACACCCAGAATTTCCGCACGCCTCAACCATCCCCCATCGGGGCGCGCTTCAGAGGTGTTTTCGACGGTGTGTACGAGTCATCCGCGGCACACCACCGGCGCACCCGAAGCACACGGGGGCGTCAACGGCTCACCACTCACAGGACTGACGCGACCTCAGCCGCCCTCGGTCCCCTTCACCCGGCCAGAAGCCGGAACGGACAAGGGGCTGGGGCAGGGGCCGGGGCAGGGGCTGGGGCAGGGGCTGGGGCTGGGGCGTCAACCGCCCGCCCGAACCCGCTACGGCAGCAGCACCTCCACCGACGCCAGCAGGAACGACGCTTCTTCGTATGCCGGTTCCCCACCCCCCTTCACGACCCGCTTGCCGCCGCCGCAGTGGCACCTGCCGACCAGAAGTCGGAGTGGATGTTGGGGCGGGGGATGAGCTCCATGCCTTCGTACAGGGGTGCTGTCGCCTTGCTGGTGGAGTCCGCCACTTCGGACTCCCGCACACAGGGGGTATCCACTTGGAAGAACGCCTGGCCTTTGCCACCGATACGCAGACTCACACTGAACCCGTCGCCGGTACGGGCATAGATGGCAGGAAACTCCACATTATTATTCACCACGGTCATGCGGTATCCACTCTTACGCCAGAACCGGTCGACGACCCCAAGGAAGTTACCCCTTCGCCCGACAGAGATATCGGTCATGACGACACGCCTTCGCGTCACATCGCACATTCCTACCGATGTGAATCCGTGAGTCCATCGCAGCTCTGGGCGAATATTCTGAAGTACCGCGTCAAGAATCTCGTCAGATCGCACCGCAGCAGCTTGCATATCCATATCCTCACCTTTCCGAGAGGCACACCCGGCCGACGCCAGGCCGACGATGGCCAGTGAAATTAGAGTTCGCATAAACAGCGTCACCGCGCTTGCTCCTGTTTGACCATATGTCCCCGCCCTGCGGCAACCAGCGCGATACTGCCAGCGGAGGAGGAGTCCAGCTCCGGATCGAAGTATTGTGAATGCGCATCGGAGGAAAGGCCGCCTGGGCCGATCAGCGGCGGCCCCGCGCCCACACCAAAGCGTCGCCCGCCGAACTCTTCACTCGCAGGGTCTCTTCCGAACCACAGGCCGTCGTCGCCCCTGTTCACCATATCCACTACCAGCGAACCTGCTGGCCCGAGCGCGTGCCCGATCCCCGAGATCACCGCACGCTCCTTCGACGGGAGCTTGGTGACCACGTCGTTCTCGGCTGCGCCCACGTAAACGTGGTCGCTCCCCACCCCCAGGTCCTCTGCCCGGTCCACGCCAAGGCCCGGGCTGCCAACCAGGACAATGTCTGTCACGCCGGGGATGCCATCGCCCTGTTGGGCTGCCGCTCCGACGGTTCGGGACCCATAAGAGTGTCCAATAGCCGTCAGGTGAGGATCATCGTGATCGTTCGAGGCCATCAATCCGGCCATGAAGCCGTTGAACGCGCGACCGCCGGTCTCCGCCCGTGCAGTTCCTGCAACGGCCAGGCTACTCAGACCATCCGGGCTTTGCGGCGCATCGTATCCCAGCCATGTGATCGCTGCGCTCGACTGGTCGATTTCCCTGACTGCCGCAGCCGTGTCACGCGCCCGCTTCAAATCACCAACAGCAAATTCCTCATCCAACGACGTGTTCAGCCCCGGTACATAAGCCGCCACATTCCGCGCCGTATCCGGATTACCGTACGAGACGATCGCCCGGCCATTGCCCTGATCGCCGATCCCGAGGAGGTACATGGGCGGCTCCCCCGTCTTCGGCACCGCCCGCAACTGCCGGTCGATCTCCCGCAGCGCCGCAAGCCTGGTCGCCGATTCGTCGTCGTCCCGCCCCTCCAGCTTCCCGATCAGCAGCTGGAGGTTGTCCCGGTTCGCCGCGTCCCGTACCAGGGCCGGGATCCCGTCCAGGTTGCCGATCCGGTCCGGGTACACCGCGAGGTACTCCTCGCGCTGCTCGTCCGTCAGCCCGGCCCACCACTCCTTGCGCTCAGCCGGGCTCGCGTCGTGCGGGATCGCGTTCTCCAGGTAGCTGCGCGCCGCCTGCCGCACCGCCGCCGCATCGGCCGCGGCGTCCGTCCACGTCGCCGCCGGAACGCCCAGGCCTTCCTGAGCCTTCAGCGACCGCAGGATCCTGGCGTACCGCCAGTCCGCATCGGCCGCCGTCCGTACGGCCTGCGCCACGCGGTCCGCGATGTCCTGGGCCTTGCCGGCGTTCGGGTTGGGTGCGACGAGCCCCGAAGGGGTGACCATGCCCGGGTTCGGAACCCCGGACGCCGTCCCGCCCGCCAACGGCTTCCCGTCGGCCAGGCCCTCGCCCGCCGCCGGATACGTCACCGAGCCATCCGCGTGCACCGTGAACTTCAGCGCCGCCGCATCGTCCAGCGCTCCCTGCAACACCCGCTGCTGGGCCCTGATCTCATGAGCCAGGCTGTTCAGCGTGGTCCGCAGCAGCCCGCACTCGGTATAGATGTACTGGAAGTTCGTCCCCAGCCGGCGCAGCCGCCCCACGGCCGCACCCACCGCCTCGCCTTTCTGCGTATCGCGCAGACCGGGCAGGAACTGGCCCTCGATACGGTCCCGGGCCGCGTCGGCGCGGTTGCTCACCCGGCCCCAGCCGTCCGCGGCCTCCTCCAGCTCCGCGCACTTCACCTCACGTAACGCGGACCAGGTCAGGGCGGGACCCGCCCCGCCGCTCCGGCCACTTCCACCGCTTCCACCGCTCACCGTGCGCCACCACCGCTCGACGTCTTCACCCCGTCGAAGCCGCTCTTCACCGCCTCGTTGACCTGCACCTGGCTTTGGACGACTGCCCGCAGCTTCCCGGCGAGGCTCCCGCACTCACCGCGCGCCTGCTCGATCCGGCGCTCCCACGAGACCCGCACCGCGCTCAGTTCGGCCGGCGCGGACAGCGCTCCGGCCCCGGCGGTCAAGCCCTGGTGCGCCCTCTCCAGCTCACCCTTCACCGGGCCGAGATGGGTGACCAGCTGGTCGGCTCCACCGGCGGCCCGCAGCCACGGACCGCCGCTGTGCCGAAGGTCCTCGCCCCCCGCCGCCCCGGCCGCCCCCGCCGATCCGGCCGGTGCCCCCAGCCGCTCCGAGCCGTCGCTCGGCTGCCCGACCACGGTTGCTCCGCCCACACCACTCACCCCGTTCTCTTGATCGTGGAGCGGCACTGTGCCAAATCCGCGGTGTACGACATGCCGCCCGTCAACACCCCGGACCCCGGCTCCGTACGCACCCGGTCCCGTGGTTCCCGGCCGGGCGAAGCGAGGGCGTCGTTCCCGTGGAGCCGCGCGGTTCACCCGAACGAAGGGGGACGGGCGCACGCGCAGGGACAGACACCCCGCAGTCGCTCACTCAACGCACACGCAGCCCAGGGTCGAGACGCTCTCCGCCGCACGGCGGAGCCCCCCACCCCCGACCTCGTACCGCAGAACAGCGCACTCCGGATCGGAAGCTGACGCCACGCCACGCCCCTCGGACCACGATGGAACGCATGATGCGAACCCGGCAGGAACGCCCCACCGACGCCGCCCCCGCACACCCCTCTCCCTCTCGGCCCGCACCCCGGTGGGCGGTCCGGGCCGCGCAGCTGATCACGTTGATCGTGCTGCCGACCGGACTGTGGCGGCTGGCGATGGTGTGCGGGTTCCCGTCCGGGTACACCGCAGCAGGCTTCGTACCGTTCGACACCCCGGGCGCCAAGCTGTGGATGCTGATGCTGAGCGTCTCCTGCGAGCTGCTCGCCCTGCTGTCCCTCGGCCTGGTACGGCCCTGGGGCGAAACGATTCCCCGCTGGATACCCGTCGTCGGCGGCCGCCCCGTTCGCCCCCTGGCCGCCGTCGTGCCGGCCGCAGCCGGGGCCCTCGCGCTGACGGTGATCTGGGCCGCCATGCCGCTGTGGTGGACCTACCCCCACACGGACATGACCCCCGCCGGCCGCCTCCTGGTCGGCGTCATCTATCAGCCGCTCGTCCTCTGGGGACCGCTCCTCGGGGCCGTGACCGTCTCCTACTACCGGCGCACCGGCGGCTCTCGAACGGCGCATACGAACACGGCATGCCCCGCGAACGCTGCAACCGCATCAGAACCCATGGCCACCGTCGTTGCTCCTGGTCACACACCGTGATACACAGAGTAACCAGGCATATGCGTGAGGAGCCGGGACGAGCCGCAGGTCAGGGCGACCGCCCCGGTCAAACGTGCGAGATCCGGGTAAAGAGACCCGGTAAGGCGTCGTGCGAGCGCGGTTTCATCAGCGAAGATAGAAGGCGACCCGTGCCGGACGGCACAGGCAGCGAACTACCCAACAGGGGCGGTGACTTACATGATCCTGGCAGCAGAGAAGGGCGACATCACCACCATCATCGGCGGAATCGCTCCGGACTGGGGGCCGTTCGGGACGCTGGGCAACGAGGCGCGCATCATGATCGAGGTGGTGATGGCCATCGCCATCCTGCTCTGCCTCGGCATCGCGATCTGGGGCGCGGCGAAGCAGCGCATCGGAGCGACGGCACTGCGCGACACGTTCAGCGCGGAGCAGGGCAAGGGCCTGATCGTGGCAGGACTGACAGGGGTCTTCATCATCGGCTCCCTGGGAACCCTGTTCACCATCGTGTACGGAATGGCCGTCTGACCCACCGTCGGCCACACACGTCCGGGCCGTCCCCGTCCCGGCCGTCCCAGCCCGCTCCCCACCATCCGCCCGTCGCGCCCACCGGCTGAGGTTGCGTTTCCTGATGTCGAGTCACCACACCGCGCTCAAGCGGCAACCAGCACAGCTACCGTCGCCCTGCGCGGATCCGCACACGACCGAGGGAGCGTACGCGGCATGAGTCCCGGTGACGAGCACGACTACCGCGGCAAGGACCAGGGGAGCCACCCGGACGACCCGTACAGCACCCTCGGCGGCACCCGTCAGACCCGCACCCGTCTCCCCGACGGCGACGCGGGCCATCCCCACGCGCGCCGCCCTGCCCGCAACTCCCGCTCGCTCGTGACGATCACCGGCGTCGTGGTCCTTCTCATCGCTGCCATCGCCTTCGCCAACCGGGGCAGTGGCAGCGACGACGCCGCCGCCCCGGGCGCCAAGAGCCCGGGAACTGCAGGAAGCGCCACCGCGGCCACCGGCACCAAGCCCGTCCAGGGCAAGAACGGCACGATCGCCTCCGGCTTCGCCCACGACGAGCAGGGGGCGCAGAGCGCGGCGGCGAACTATGCGGTGGCGCTGGGGTCTGCGGAGATGTTCGTCGCGGAGTCCCGCCGCAGCATCATTGAGGCGACGCATGATCCTGCAGTGGCCCCTGGCCTCCAGGACAGCCTGGACACAGCCTATTCGCCGACGTTCTACAAGAACGTCGGCCTCAACGACGACGGCAGCACGCCCACCGGGCTGACTTTCGTCTCACGGACCGTCCCGGTCGGTACGAAGGCCGTCAAGATGGAGACCGATGCCGCCACGGTGGAAGTCTGGTGCACGGGTCTCGTCGGGCTGTCCGGGCAGGGCTCCACCAAGCCCGTCACCGAAACCTGGTTCACCATCTCGCAGGAGCTCAAGTGGGTCGGCGGCGACTGGAAGATCTCATCGTCGAGCCAGACGGAGGGACCGACACCGGTCAACGGTGACAACCGTGCCTCCACGGCCGACGAGATGGCCGCAGCGGTTGATGCGTACGGAGGCTTCACCTATGCCCGATAGCCGCCGATTCCGCCTCTCCCCGCTGGTCGGCGCCGCCGGTCTCATCCCTGCCGCGCTGGTCGTCATGGCACCGCATGCCTCCGCAGCCCCCACGCCGACCCCGACACCGACACCGACACCGTCCCCCAGCGAGAGCGACAACCCCTGCGACCTCATCGTCGGACTCGCCCGGGACTACTGCGAGGACGGCGAGAACGCCCGCAGCGGTTCACTCGCTCCGACCGACATCGACAACCCCGTCGACCCCCTCTCCTCCCTCGCCCGAGGCTGCGCCGACGCCGCCTCCTGGATCGTCGGCAAGCTCAGCGAGGCCGTCGAGTCCACGGCCAACGTCGACTTCACCAACCCCAAGTTCCTCCAGCAGTACGCCGTCATCTTCGCGGCCTCCACCGTCCTCACCCTCGTCCTCTGGCTCCTCGCCGTGGCCAAGCGCGCCATCCGCGGCGTCCCCCTCACCACCGCGATCTCCGAGGCCGTCGGCTTCCTCTGGCTCACCGTCCTCGCCTCGGCCTTCACCCCGCTGATCCTCTACACGATCGTCTCCGCCACCGACGGCGTCACCGAGGTCATCTCCTCCGCCACCGGCGGCCAGACCGACGTCTTCTTCGGCTCGTTCGCCGAAGCCCTCAAGAAGGGCGAGGACATCGGCGGCGGACCGATCATGCTGATCGTCGTCTCGCTCGTCTCCATCCTCGCCGCCGGCATCCTGTGGCTGGAGCTCGTCATCCGCGCCGCCCTGCTCTACGTCGGCGCGCTCCTCGGCATCGTCGTCTACGCCGGCCTCGTCGACAAGAACATGTGGGGCCACGTCCGCCGCTGGGCCGGCATCATGATCGCGGTGATCATGGTCAAGCCGGTCATCGTCATCGTCCTCGGCCTTGCCGGAGCGCTCTCCGCGGGCGACGGCCCCGACGCCTTCTCCGCAGTCGTCTCCGGCCTCTCCATCATCCTGCTGGCCATCTTCGCCTCCGCCATGATCTACCGCTTCGTCCCCGGCTTCGGCGACGAGATCCAGGGCGCCCGCACCAACCGCAAGCAGGCCACCGACGGCGCCCAGGCCGCCGCCCTGATCAGCTCCCCGGCCGCCCTCGTCTCCCAGGGCATCAAGACCCACAGCGGCCGCAACGACCAGAACAGCGGCGGAGGCGGAGGCGCCCGCCCCGCCAACCCGGCCAGCGGAGGCGTCGCCGCCCACAGCTCCCGCACCACCGGGGCCGGCGGCGGGTCTGCCCCCTCCGCCGCACCCTCGCCCCGCAGCGGGTCCGCACCCACCTCCGGCACCCCCCACAGCAGCCGCTCCTCCCGGGGCGGAGGCGGCTTCGGCACCACAGGCAACTCGAGCACAGGAGGTGGCGGGCGTTGACGACCCAGTCCCACACGATGACGCCCCGCCGCACGTATCTCATCGGCCGCGCCCGGCCGAACGCGATCGTCGGCAAGAACCGCGAGACCGGCGAGATCGCCCTGATCATCGCCGGCGCGTTCCTCGGCATGATGAGCGGACTCCTCGTCCCGGTCCTCTCCCTGCGCATCGTCTGCCTCGTGGGCTTCCCCATGCTGGCGCTCGCCATCGTGTACGTCCCGTACAGGGGGCGGACCTTCTACAAGTGGTTCGAGATCAACCGCAGCTTCAAACGCTCCCTGCGCCGCGGCACCGCCTACCGCTCCAGCGCCATGGAAGCGGGCGTCAGCGCCGACGGCCGTGAGGTCGAGATCGGCCCGCCCCCCGGCATCGGCCGGATCAGCTGGCTCGCCGCCCCCTTCGGCCCCGACGAGATCGCCGTACTCCTCCACGCCGACCGGCGCACCGTCACCGCCGCCATCGAGATCGAAGGCCCCGGCGTCGGCCTCCGCGACAGCGAGGACCAGGAAGCCCTCGTCGACCGCTTCGG
Organism: Streptomyces sp. NPDC048142; assembly: GCF_043202835.1. Lineage (NCBI taxonomy): Bacteria > Bacillati > Actinomycetota > Actinomycetes > Kitasatosporales > Streptomycetaceae > Streptomyces > Streptomyces sp. NPDC048142. The sequence goes on along the minus strand of NZ_JBIDBC010000029.1, from coordinate 8,215 downwards.
CACCCTCCTCAAGCACGTGGCCAACGGCGACGGCTTCGTCACCCGCATCCAGATGCTCGCCCGCACCCTCCCCGCCGACCCCGACGCCCACGCCAAGGACGTCGCCCAGCGCGGCGACAAGGCGTCCCCGGGCTGGCTCCAGGAGTCCTACGACCAGCTCCAGTCCATGGTCTCCACCTCCAGCGAGCAGCACCGCGCCTACCTCGTCGCCTGCATGCACTACAGCCGCGAACTGGCCGCCGAGGCCAACGCCATGGCCCGCGCCGCCCGCCCCCACGGCGGCCGCAAGCTCGACCGCGACGCCGGCCTCGCCGTCGTCATGGCCCGCGAGCTCACCGACATCTGCGCCCGCCTCGCCGAGGCCGACATCCGGGTACGCCAGCCGCTCGGCCAGAGCCGGCTGGCCTCCCTCGTGCACTCCATGTACGACCCCGACCACCCCATCGACCACATCCAGGCCATGACCAAGCGCAACGCCTGGCCCGCCGAACTGGACGCGGTCGAGCCGACGTTCCTCCAGGCCAAGACCCGCGAGTCCACCACCCGTGCCCCCTGGTGCCACTCCACGGCCTGGGTCAAGGAATGGCCGATGACCCCCGTCGGCGTCAACTTCCTCGCCCCGCTCCTCGTCCACACCCCCGACGTCATCCGTACGGTCGCCGTCTGCATGGACCTCGAACCCACCGAGATCGCCATCGAGCGCATGCTGACCGAGAAGACCAACGACGACGCCGAGGCCAGCCGCCAGGCCAAGATGAACCGCACCGTCGACCCCCGCGACATCGCCGCCCACGGCCGGCTCGACCAGCGGGGTGAAGATCTCGCCAGCGGCGCGGCCGGAGTGAACCTGGTGGGGTACATCACGGTGTCGTCCCGTTCACCCGAGGCCCTCGCCCGCGACAAACGCACGATCCGCGCCTCGGCCGGCAAGTCCTACCTCAAGCTGGAGTGGTGCGACCGCGAGCACCACCGGGCCTTCGTGAACACCCTCCCCTTCGCCACCGGCATCCGCCGCTGACGGCCCATCGCCCCGGACGCATCAACCGCAGCTCCAGCTCCAGACCCACCTCCACCCCCGCAGGAAGAACCGCAACAAGAGAGGGCACCCCCACCATGCGAGACCCCCTGTCCGCATTGTCGGATGCCTTCACCTCCTTCCTCTTCGGCAAGGTGGAGACGACCCGCCTCCCCGTCCGTACGTCGACGGGCCAGGCCCAGGCCGTCTACCTCCCCACCGCCGCCCCCGGCCTCGGCGACTCCGGCGTGATCATCGGCCGCGAGGTCTACAGCGGCAAGGGCTACATCTACGACCCCTTCCAGCTGTACGGGCAACAGCTCCCGGCCCCCCACTGGCTCGTCCTCGGCGAGTCCGGAAACGGCAAGTCCGCGCTGGAGAAGACCTACGTCCTGCGCCAGCTCCGCTTCCGCGACCGCCAGGTCGTCGTCCTGGACGCCCAGGGCGAGGACGGCGTCGGCGAATGGAACCTCATCGCCCAGGAGCTGGGCATAACCCCCATCCGTCTGGACCCCACCGCAGCGCTCAACGGCGGCATCCGGCTCAACCCCCTCGACCCCTCCATCACCACCACCGGCCAGCTCGCCCTGCTCCGTACGATCATCGAAGTCGCGATGGGCCACGGCCTCGACGAACGGTCCGGCTTCGCACTGAAGGTCGCCCACGCCTACGTCACCGCGACCATCACCGACCGTCAGCCGGTCCTGATGGACATCGTGGAACAACTGCGCCACCCCGAGCCCGAGTCCGCCGAGGCGATGAACGTCGACATAGACGATGTACGGGCCTGGGGCCTGGACGTCGCCCTCGTCCTGGACCGGCTCGTCGACGGCGACCTGCGCGGCATGTTCGACGGGCCCACGACCGCCGGCATCGACCTCGACGCGCCCCTCATCGTCTTCGACCTCTCGCACATCGACCGCAACTCGATCGCGATGCCGATCCTGATGGCGATCGTCGGCGTCTGGCTGGAGCACACCTGGATCAGGCCCGACCGCAAGAAGCGCATCTTCCTGGTCGAGGAGGCGTGGCACATCATCAACTCCCCCTTCGTCGCCCAGCTCTTCCAGCGCCTCCTGAAGTTCGGACGCCGGCTCGGGCTCTCCTTCGTCGCCGTCGTCCACCATCTCAGCGACGTGGTCGACGGAGCAGCGGCGAAGGAAGCGGCGGCCATCCTCAAAATGGCCTCCACCCGCACGATCTACGCCCAGAAGTCGGACGAGGCCAGAGCGACCGGCCGGGTCATCGGCCTGCCCCGCTGGGCCGTCGAGATCATCCCGACCCTCACCCCCGGTATCGCCGTCTGGGACGTCAACGGCAACGTCCAGGTCGTCAAACACCTGATCACCGAAGCCGAACGCCCCCTGGTCTTCACCGACCGCGCCATGACCGAGGGCTCGACGGACCACCTCCTCCCCGAGGACATCCGCGCCGCCGAACTGGAGGCGGAGCAACGGGCGGCCCGGATCGAGCACCAGCAACGGATGAACGAGTCGTCAGAGTCAACGGTGGCATGACATGGCACGCCAGACAGCACACGGCCGGGGCCCGGCCCATCACGACGGACACGACCGGCCCCAGGGCGGCGGCGGTGTCCCGGACGGCCTGCTGATCGGTCTTCTGGGCCTCCTCCTCGCGGCCACCCTGGTCGCCTGGACGGCCACCGGCCTGGCCGGGCTCCTCGCCCACGGGGCATGGCCGGACGGCGTGACGTTCACCCGGTCCCCGCTCGCCCTGCGCGAACTGGCCACGGCCCCCCAGGATCTCCCCGCCGCCTGGCCCGGGACGCCCCCGGCCCAGCTCTCCGGGTACGGGCTGTTCTGGGGCCTGTTCATCGGCGAGCTGATGGTGCTGGCGGTCCTCACGGTGTTCACGCTCGGGGTCGTGGCCCGCGGTCGTGCCGTACGGGAACGACGCCGCGAGGAACGGTCCTTCGGAGCGCATGAGAAGCAGCAGCTCCCCGCAGAAGAACCGACACCAGGGCCCGCGACACAAGCACCGGCAGAATCACCGGCACCACCCCCAGCCGCAACATCAGCGACATCGGCGACATCAGCGACGGCACCCGAGCACCCCACCGCAAGCAACCCCGCAAGCGCCACCACGGCCGAGAGCGCAACCGAAAGCACACCCGGGCCAGACGTGCTCCTCACCCCCGAGACCGCCCCCTCAGCGGTCCTCCCCTCGGCCCTCCTCCCCTCCCCCCGCACCCCCCTCCTCGTCTACGCCCCCGCCCCCGCCCGCCGCCCCACCGTCGTCCAGGCCATCCGTGACGCCGAAGGCCCCGCCCTCGTCGTCACCTCGGACCCCACCGTCTGGGCCGAGACGAAAGACGCCCGCGGCAAGCTCGGCCCGGTCCTCGTCTACGACCCGGGCCACCTCTGCGACACCCCGGCCCGCCTCCACTGGTCGCCCACCGCGGGCTGCGAGCTCCCCGACGTCGCGGCCGCCCGCGCCGCCGCCCTGCTCGCCCCCGTACGCCCACAGGCCCGGATCGACGCGGCGGTCGCCGACACGGCACAGACGCTCCTCCAGTGCTGGCTGCACGCCGCCGCGGTGGACGGCCGCCCCTTCCGCCAGGTCCTGCGCTGGGCCTCCGGGGCCGGCGCCCACGAACCGGTACGCCTCCTCCGTACGCACCCCAAGGCCGCGTCCGGACGCGCCGGGCTGCTGGAGTCCGCGCTCACCGCCTATCCGGAACGGCGCGAAGTGGCCCAGGAGCTGACGGTACGGGCGTTCGCCGCGCTCTCCACGGTGCACATCCGCGAGGCCTGCACGGCGAACCGAGCGGATTCCCTCGCGCTGGAATCTTTTGCGGACGAAGGGGGAACGCTCTATCTGGTGGGCGAACCCATCGAGGATCCCCGCTCCCACCCCGGCGCGATGCCCCTCCTCACCGCGCTCGCCGCAGACGTGGTCGAGCACGGCCGCCGCATGGCCGCACGGTCATCCGACGGTCGGCTCGACCCACCAATGACACTCGTCCTCGACGACGTCGCGGCCGTGGCGCCCCTGCCCCAGCTCCCGGAGCTCCTGGCGACCGGCCAGAACCGTGGCATGCCCGCCCTGGTGCTGCTCCGCTCCCGGGAACAGGGCCGGGCCCGCTGGCAGGAACACCTGCACGCCCCGGCCCCGGGCGTCCGATAAGAGCCGTCCCGGGGCCGTCGGTTACGGTCCGCGACCGTAGGCCGTGAGTGATCGCTCGATGGGCTGTCCAGGCATGTCCGCAGGCGATACCGTGCACGCCCTGGATACCTGGATCCCCTGGACTCATTCAGGGATCCAGGGCATGCCCGCTGCGGTGACTACACGTCACGGCCATGGCGCAGGGCCTGGATGAGCCAGGAGCACACCGGGATCAGATTCGGCACTACCTGCCAGCCGTTGACGATCCAAACCAGCCGCCACCGGTCTACCCGGGGATCGTGCGCCTCTTCGAACTGCTGGGCCATCCAGTCCCGGAATTCCGTGTCAGGGGTGCGCGCGAGCACCTCGGCGAAGCGGTGCACGAGGTCGTCGATGACGGGCGCGCCCCTGGCCGGGTCATCGGGGAGGTCGGGAGTGGCAGCGCGAACCATGGCCACCGTGGCCGGGTCGGCATCCACTGTGCCGAAGGTGCCCTCCACGAAATCGTCGATCAGACGTCGGCGTTCCTCGCCGGACAACTGCGTGAGCCTGTGCATGAATGTGGTCTCCTCGGGACTGGACCCGCTTCCGGCGACGACTCGCAGAACGCTCCGACGCAGTTGCAGCGTCCGGATCTGGACGTCCATGGCGTCGGCGTGCGCCGTGGCGACTTCCGCCACCGAGAGCTCGCGGTCCAGAACCCGTTGAATCGTGGCCAGGTCCATGCCCAGCTCGCGCAGTGTGCGGAGGAGTTCCAGACGAAGCAGCGCGTCGAGGTCGTAGAGCCGATACCCGGCGGGACTACGGGTGGTCGGCGCTACCACCCCCGAATCGGAGGAGAACCGGATGGTCCTCACAGACAAGCCGGTCCGCCGGGAAAGCTCCCCGATCGAGTAGAGGGTCGTAACGTCCATGTCCCCCACTCTTGGACTCACTCATCCAGGCGAAAGCCCAGAGCCGTCCCCGGCCAAAACGCCCAGAGCCGCCCCCTGCGAAAGCCCCCAGGGCCGCCCCCTACCCCTCCCGCCCGAGGACGTACTCCAGCTCCAGCTCGCCCCGGCCGCCCGGGGCCGGAATCCGCTCACCGGAGGGGACGAACCCGAAGCGCCGGTAGAACGCGGCGGCCCGCGGGTTCTTCTCGTGCACATAGAGGCGGACCCGCTCCATCCGGGGCGAGGACAGCGACCAGGCCCACGCGACGGCCTCCCGGAACAGCGCGTCCGTGACCCCGGTCCCCCGCGCCTCGGGACGGACGAACACACCCACCAGGTGTGCCTGGTACAGCTCGACAGCCTCCCCGAAGCACACATCGTCCTCCGGGCTCTCGACGAGCACGGTGACCGTCCCCGCCCACACCCCCTCGGGCGACTCCGCGACGAACTGACGGACCCGCCCGCCCCCGTCCTCGGCGGCGGCAGCAGCACGCTCCTGCCAGAAGGCGTCCGGCTTCACCACCGCCTCCTCGTACGACTCCAGGAACGCGACAGGAGCCGCCGGATCCTTCAGGGCATCCAGCCGCAGCTGCCTGACCTGCGGCCATTCGTCGGCCCGCACAGCACGCATCACGTAGTCCATGCCCCGATCCTCGCCCCCGCCCGCCCCACGTTCAACCGACTAACCCCACCGCGGCCACCACCGACGGACCTACCGCACCGCGCCCGCACCCCGTCGTACCCCGGTACTACGCCCGCGCCGAGGTCCAGCCCCCGGTCGGACGACCGCCCCCGGCCGGCTCCGTAGCGTCGACGACATGATCACGGCACAGGGGCTCACCGGACGGTACGGCGACAGAACCGTCGCCCAGGACCTCGGCCTCACCGTCCGCCCCGGCACCGTCACCGGCTTCCCCGGCCCCGCCCTGCTCGCCCCGTCCCTGCGGGCGGACACACCACCGGCCAACACCGGCCAACACTGGCCACCACTGGCCATCGCAGTGCCGGCGCCCAACCGCCGCGACGTCCGACCCACGAGGAGAGCGACCAGGTGACGAACCACCCCCGGGGCACCGGCACGACCCCGAGCCCGGCCCCGCCCGCCGGCACCGGTGGCACAGCGGCCCCCCTCACCCAGCTCATCCGCGCCGCCCTGGACCGTCTGCGCGCCTTCGACCGACGTCGGCCACGGGTCTGGGACGCGGCGCTGACCGCGTTCTGGGCCGTCGCGGCGGTGCTCGACTACACCTCCGGCGGCTGGCGGACCGTCGCACGCGATGTGACAGCGCCCGAGCCGCTGGTACTTCTGATGAGCCTCTGGTTCACCTTGCCGCTGCTGTGGCGCCGCACCCACCCCCTGGCCGTACTCCTGCTGATGACACCGGCGGCGATCGTCAACATCTGGACGGGGGCCGTGGTGCAGGCCGCCCTCCTCCAGCTGATCCCGGTCTTCCAGATCGTTCTGCGCTCGTCCTTCCGTACGGTCGGGGCCGCGGCTCTGCTGTTCGTCACCCCGGTCCTGGCCGGCGGCGTCCGCATCCCCTCCAGCTGGGGCCAGGAAGTGGTCTCGTACGTCTGGGGCCTGCTCTCCGTGGTGCTCCTGGGGATCGCGGTACGCACGCGTCGCGAGTACACCGAGGCCCTGGTGGAGCGCGCCCACCGGCTGGAACACGAACGCGACCAGCAGGCCCGGCTCGCCGCGGCCGCCGAACGCACCCGCATCGCACGGGAGATGCACGACATCATCGGCCACAACCTGTCCGTCATCACGGGCCTCGCGGACGGCGGCGCTTACGCGGCCCGGAAGGACCCGGAACGCGCGGGCCAGGCGCTCGAAGCCATCGGCACCACCAGCAGGCAGGCACTGTCCGAACTCCGCCGGCTCCTGGGAGTCCTGCGCGACGACCACCCCGACGCCGAGCGCGCGCCCCAGCCCACGCTCGACGAACTGGCCCCCCTCATCGAACGCGTACGCCGGGCAGGGCTCCCCGTCCGCCTCGAACTCCACGGCGAACCCCCGCCACCGGCGCTCACCCCGGGCCTCCAGCTCACCGTGTACCGGGTGGTCCAGGAGGCCCTGACCAACACCCTCAAGCACGCCACCGCACCCCGGGCGGACCGCGCACCTCTCTCCGCGACGGTCACCCTCACCTATACACGCACACACCTGGACGCCCGCATCACCGATACGGGCACCGGAGCCGGCCCGAGCGCCCGCGCGGAGGAAACACCGCTGCCCGCCCAGGGCATCATGGGCATGCGGGAACGCGCCACGCTGTACGACGGCACCCTCGAAGCGGGCCCGCTGCCGAACCACGGCGGGTGGCAGATACGGCTCCGCCTTCCCCTGGAGGACACGCGCCCGTGACGACCGTACTCATCGCGGACGACCAGCCGATGCAGCGCTTCGGCTTCCGCATGCTGCTGGAGAGCCAGGACGACATGACGGTCCTCGGCGAGGCGGGCAACGGCACCGAAGCCGTCCATCTGGTCGCCCGCCACCACCCGGACGTCGTCCTGATGGACATCCGTATGCCGGGCCTGGACGGCATCGAGGCGACCCGGCGCATCATCGCCTCGGGCGCCCGTACCCGCGTCCTGATCGTCACGACGTTCGACCTCGACCAGTACGCCTACGACGGCCTGCGCGCCGGAGCCAGCGGCTTCCTGGTCAAGGACGCCCTGCCCGAGGAACTCCTCGCCGGCATCCGCGCGGTGGCCGCAGGCGACGCGGTGGTCGCCCCGGCCCTGACGCGCCGTCTTCTCGACGCCTACGTCCACCACCTCCCGGTCATACCCGGCGCGCCGGCCGCGTCGGACCCGCGCATCACCGCGCTGACGGAACGGGAACGGGAGATCCTCACCGTGATCGGCCAGGGCTGGTCCAACACGGAGATCGCCGCCCGCCTTCACCTCGCCGAATCCACGGTGAAGACGCACGTGACCCGCATCCTCGCCAAAACAGGCGCGCGAGACCGCGTCCAGGCGGTCATCCTCGCCTACGACACCCGTCTGGTCACCCCGGTGTAGGTCCCGGACCGTACAGGAAAGGGCCCGGGAACGCAGAAAAGCCCCGCACCAAAAGGTGCGGGGCTTTCCCGGAAAAATTGTTCGGCGGCGTCCTACTCTCCCACAGGGTCCC